>CALMOL010000032.1 GCA_937871685.1 uncultured Verrucomicrobiota bacterium | reverse complement strand
CTCCGCGGGAGCGCTTCGGCGATGGCGAGGCCCGTCGCCGGCGGGCGGGATGCGCCGCGGCGCCGTGACTTCGCAGGTGGGCGCGGGACAGGGTGATCCCGCCGCGCGGAACGCCGTGCGGCCGGCACGGCGAAACCCTGGCTGGCCCGTGGGGAAGCGGGCCGCGCTTAGCCGATCCGAGGCGGCGCCCGGCCGCGACCGATCCGGGGAACGCCAGCCTTGGCGCCACCCGCGTCGGAGCCGAGCCAATCCAACGAGGCAAACATCCGGTGCGCCGGCTCGCCCTCGGCATGGACTCCGCCGGAGACCGGCACCCACGGCGTCGGGGCCTTCCGGGCGACCTGGCTCACTTCGAGGCCGGGGGAGACCAGCGTCCGGTCCCCCTTCTGGGAGCATGCGACTTGCGCCCGCGCGCCCGCGCCGAGCGAGGGCGAAACCGAGGGCCACAGCCCGAGGATCGAGCCGAGCACCAAGCTCAGCACGACGCGATGGATCGCGAGTTCGGGGCGGGGAGAGGACATCTTTTTGATCGGGCGTTGCGATGCCGGGGCGACGCGGGCGGACCCTACCCGCAATCGCCTCGGGCTCAAAAACTCGTTGCCGGCGGTGACTCGCGACGCTGCCGCTGATCCCTACCGCCCGGCTGCCTTGGCCGCCGAGTCCAACGTTGACAGCGTGATTCCGGATGCCTGCGCGCCGGCCCGATACACGCGCTGGGTGGCGGCGCGGAAGTCCTCGGGCTTGGCCTCGGGAATGCGCAGGAAGACTTGGGGATTTCGGTCCACCAGGGGAAACCAGGAGCTCTGGACCTGCACCATCACGCGGTGGCCGCGACGGAACGTGTGGTTCACGTCGGGCAGGGTGAAATCGATCGGCTCCGCCTTGCCTGGCGCCATCGGCTCGGGCTTCTCGAAGGAGCGGCGGAACTTGGCGCGCAGCGGGCCGCCGCGCACGAGCTGCTGGTAGCCGCCCATCGGCTCGGCGGGCGCCGCGACTTCCTTGACGGGATCGCGCTTCTCCGGCTCGGCCGGCTCGGGGAAATCGGGCGGATACACGTCGATCAGCTTCACCACCCAGTCACCGTCCGTGCCGGAGGTGGACACCCACAGGCGCGGCGACACCGGGCCGGCGACGGTGAGGTCTTCCTCCAGCGGCGGCGTTTGATACACGAGCACATCCGGCCGGCGTGCGGCGAAGCGCTCGTCGGTGACCATGGATTCCTGCGGCACGCCGATGGCGGTGTAGCCGAGGAAGGGCACCGGCTTCGCGGGATCGCTCACGTATTCGTCGTAGGCGGCCGCGCCGTCCGCGGCGGCTGGAGATTCTCCCGCCAAGCCGCCGCCGGGCTGGAACCAGAGCGTGCGGGGCTTCGCGCCGGCCGGCGGCCATTCGGGGTAGCGCCGCCACACGTTCGTGCCGCTCTCGAAAACCGTGGCGCGCGCCAGCTTGGGATCGGCCGCGCCGCGGAGGTGATGCTCGAAGAAGGGGAACACGATCTCCTTGCGGTAGAACTCGGCGGTGTCCGAGGCGAAGTCAACGCGGCCGAGCCGGCGGCCGGCGCGCTCGCGCCAGGCGCCGTGCGCCCACGGGCCCATCACGAGCGCGTTGGGGACGGTGGGGTTGTTTTGCGCGACGGAGCGGAACGTGGTGAGCGGCCCCTGCACGTCCTCGGCGTCGAACCAGCCGCCCACGGTGAGGACGGCGCAGCGGATGTTCTTGAGGCGCGGGGCGATGTTCCGGGCCTTCCAATACTCGTCGTAGGTGTCGTGGTTGACCTGGTCGGCGTAGGTCGAGCGCTGGTCGGGCGGGAACAATTCCAGGAGCCGCGCCAGCGTGCCGTGGCGAAGGAAAAACTCGTAGCCGTCCTTGGTGCCGAAGTCCCATTCGAGGCGGCGGTAAGGCATCGCCACGGGCGTCTGCTGCGGGAGGAAGAACTGGTAGAAGCCGAATCCGGCCGCGAGCATGAAGGCGCCGCCGTGGTAGGAGTCGTCGTTCATATACATGTCCGTGACCGGCGCCTGCGGCGAGGCGGCCTTGATCGCGGGATGCGAGTCGATGATCGACGCGGAAACGTAAAAGCCCGGATACGACACGCCCCACAGGCCGACGTTGCCGTTGTGGCCGGGAACGTTCTTGAGCAGCCAGTCGATCGTGTCACGCGCGTCGGTGCTCTCGTCCACGTCGGCGGGGGATTTCTTCGCGTCGCGGTGCGGCGTCATCTCGAGCCACTTGCCTTCCGATTGCCACCGGCCGCGCACGTCCTGGAAGACGAAGAGGTAGCCGGCGCGGTCGAAGTCTTCGCTCGGCCCGAGGTGGCGCGGCGGGGCGACCTGGTGGTCCGGCCCGTAGTGGAGGGCGTCGCCGTGGAGCGCGCCGACGCTGTAGGGCGTGCGCAGCATCAGGATCGGGTAGGTCTTGGAGCCGTCCTTGGGCGCATACACCACCGTGAAGAGCCGCGCGCCGTCGCGCATGGGAATGCGGTATTCGTACTTCGTGTAGTGCTCGCGCGAGTCGTAGGGCTTCGGCTCGGCGCCGGCCGCCGGGATGGACGCGAGGGCCAGCAAGCCTAGCAGAGTCTTCGGAAGGAAAGGCATGCCGGAGGTTGCGGTCGCGGCGGCGGGACGCAACCCGGGAAGGCCGTCCCGGCGCAGGGGCGCGATGAAATGGTCCACCTGACTCCCCAATGCCCGCCTTGAATTCCACTCCCTCGAACCCACCCGCCGCGCTGGCCGGCAGCTTCCCGTTTCCCGATGCCACGCGGCGCGTTCACCGCCTGGGCTACGGCGCCATGCAGCTCGCCGGCAAGATGGTGTGGGGCCCACCGCGCGACCCGGACGGCGCGGTGGCGCTCCTGCGCGAGGCGGTGACGCTGGGCGTCAACCACATCGACACGAGTGACTTCTACGGCCCGCACATCACGAACCAAATCATTCGCCAGGCGCTCCATCCGTATCCCGAGGGGCTGGTGATCGTGACGAAGGTCGGATTCAAGCGCGGTCCCGACAAATCTTGGAAGCCGGCTCTCTCCGCCGATGAGCTCGCCGCCGCCGTGCACGACAACCTGCGCAACTTGGGCCTCGACGCGCTCGAAGTGGTGAACCTGCGGGTCGGCGGGGCGCACGGTCCGTCGAATGCGCCCGTCGAGGCGCCGCTCTCCGCCCTCGTGAAGCTCAAGGAGCAGGGGCTCATCCGTCACCTCGGACTGTCGAACGTCACGCCGGCCCAGGTGGCCGAGGGGCGGAAGATCACGCCGATCGTCTGCGTTCAGAACCACTACAACCTCGCCCACCGGGGGGACGACGCGCTCGTCGGGGAGCTGGCCGGCCAGGGGATCGCCTACGTGCCATTCTTCCCGCTCGGCGGCTTCACGCCGTTGCAATCCTCCACGCTGGACGAGGTGGCGGCCGAGTTGGAGGCCACGCCGATGCAGGTGGCGCTCGCATGGCTGCTTCAGCGTTCGCCGAACGTCCTGCTGATCCCGGGCACCTCCTCGGCGGAGCACCTCCGCGACAACCTGGACGCGGCGGAGCTGGAATTGCCGGCCGAGCTGGTCGCTCGGTTGGATGGAATCGCCTCGGCAGCGGGCAAGTGACGTCGGCGCGCGGCGTCACGCCCAGGCGCGACGTCAAATGATGGGCAGCAGCGTCGGCGGCCGGTTGCTCAAGATGTCATCCATGCGCTGGCGCACCCCGAGATGGGTCCGCTGGTGCGTGAGGATGTAGAACTCGCCGCGCCCGATCGCCGCGAACGAGGTCTCGGCCACCTCCTCCGGCGGAATGCCGCCAGCGACGGCTTGCTGGATCGCCGCCATGGTCTGGCGCGTCACGGGGTCGGCCGCCGCGAACTCGGCGGCGCTGGACCGGCCGGCGTCGGCGATCTTGGTGCGCACCCACGCGGGGCAGAGAACGGACACGCCGATCTTCGCGCCGCGCAGGCGCAGGTCGTGGTGCAGACACTCGGAGAACGCCACCACGCCGAACTTGCCGACGTTGTAGGCCGCGAGCGCCGGGCCGGTGAGCAGGCCGGCGGCGGAGGCCGTGTTGAGGATCCAGCCCTGCTCGCCACCCGCGAGCATCCGCGGCACGAACTCCCGCACGCCGTGGATGACGCCGTAGAGGTTCACGCCCAGCATGCGCTCCCACTCGGCCGGGGTGGTTTCCCAGGCGCTCTTGGCCAGGCCGATGCCGGCGTTGTTCGCGAGCAAGTGCACCGCGCCGAAGGCATTCCACGCGGCGTCCGCGAGGCGGGTGATGTCGCTGAACTTGGAAACATCCACCGGCTCACCGATCGTGGCGACGCCCTGCGCCTGAAAGTCACGGACGACGAGCGCCAGCGCCTCCTCGTTGATGTCGGCGAGGACAAGCTTCATTCCGCCAGCGGCGGCGCGGCGCGCGAGGGCGAGGCCAATGCCATCGGCCCCGCCGGTGATCACGGCGACTTTTTCGCGGAGGTCATTCATGGAGGACATCGAGGATCATCTCACGCAACGGGAGCTTTCGCGCCGCAGAGTCTTTATGGAGTGCGGGAGCTTGCTCCCGCTCTTAACACGCGAACGCCGCAGGCCGACAGCCCGGATTATCTTCGGACCCTCCGCCCCAGCTTCAAATCGTGTTGAGAGCGGGAGCAAGCTCCCGCACTCCATAAATACCTCGCGCAAGCTGGCAGGTCTTCAGCCCACCAGGTATCCGCCGTCCACCGTGAGGCAGGCGCCGGTCGTATAGCTCGCGGCCGGCGAGACGAGATAAAGCGCCGCTCCCGCCATCTCGTCGGGCTGCGCCACGCGGCCGATCGGCACATGGGAAAGGGCGCCGGCGAGGACGGCCGGGTTCTTGACGAGGGCGGAGGCGAATTTCGTGTCGGTCAGTCCCGGCAAAAGCGCGTTCACGCGCACGCCCTGCGGCGCGCATTCCTTCGCGAAGGCCTTCGTCATCGAGATGATCGCGGCCTTGGTGATGGAGTAGATGGCTTGGCCGGCGCCCGGGTTCACGCCGTTGACGGAGGCGACGTTGACGATGGCGCCGCCGCCTTTCGCGGCCATGAGCTTCGCGGCGCGGGCGCACATGAAGAAGTAGCCGCGGATGTTCACGTCCACGGTCTTTTGGAAGGCCTCCGGCGTGGTCTCCACGGCGGGGCCGAAGTAGGGGTTCGTCGCCGCGTTGTTGACCAGGATGTCGAGTCGGCCGCCGTGCCGCTCGCCGATCGCGGCGAAGAACGCCTCGACTTGCTCCGGCTCGCCGATGTGGCACGCGAGCGTCTCGGCGGAGCCGCCGGCCGCGCGAATCGAGGCGGCGACCCCCTCGCAGCTTTCCGCTCGCCGCGACGACACGACAACGTGCGCGCCGTGCGCGGCGAGCAAGCGCGCGATGCTCTCGCCGATGCCGCGCGAGGCTCCGGTGACGGCGGCGATTTTTCCGGTGAGATCGAAGGGGGAAGACATGGGATGGGTCGTGCAAGGAGGATCGCGCGCGAGCGGCGCAGGTTGTGAAGACGGGGCGGAAGGCTAGCCCAATTGGCAGGTCGGTGCCGAAGGCTGGCGAAGGGGCTGGGCGGTCGCTCCTGCCTCCGTCCGCCGTGCGGCCGTGCCCTCGTCCAGAAGCGCCGCCGGAAATCAGGACCACCTGCGGTCATGCGAAGGGCAGGGCGGGTCTTGCGCATGACCCACCTGTGCCCTGCGCAGGGCACCATCAGGTCATGAGCCTGGCAAAAAGGGTCATGCGCCTGGCATGTCGGGCCATGCGCAGGGGTGGGTCAGCCCATGCGCATGGCTTCCTGGGTCCTGCGCATGACCTCCCACGCCATGCGCATGCCTTCAACGGTCATGCGCATGACCTCAGGGGCCCATGCGAAGGGGTCGTTGTGCCATGCGAATGCCTCCGCGCGCCAGGCGCATGACCCGACTGGGTCAGGCGAATGGCTTGGAAGGTCAGGCGAATGGCTCGTCGGGTCAGGCGCATGACCCTGCCGGGTCCTTCGCATGGCAGGGGTGGGTCTTGCGCATGGGGCACTACGGTCATGCGCATGGCATGGGCGGGCGTCAGTTTGCATCACTTGATGAGTTCCCAGCCGCCATTCGCTCGCGGCACCGGCCGATCAGGTAGGCCGCCATCGCCCCGAGGCCGGCGAACTGCGGGTTGCGCGTTTGGCCGTGGAAGAACCGGTAGTAAATCTGCTGCACGATCACGGCGAGGCGGAACAGGCCGTAAACCTCGTGGAACGCGAAGTCCGCCGCCGCGCGGCCGGTCTGGGCGGCATAATATTCGATCACCTCGCGGCGCGTCCACATCCCCGGGGCGTGGGTGGGCTGGCGGCGCAGCTTCACGAAGGCGGGGTCGTCGTCGGCTTGCACCCAGTAGGCGAGCGAGCAGCCGAGGTCCATGAGCGGGTCTCCGACCGTGGCCATCTCCCAGTCCAGCACGCCGGTGATGCGGTGGGGCGCCGCGGGGTCGAAGACGAGGTTGTCGAAGCGGAAGTCGTTGTGGATGACCGCGGCGCCGGCGTCCTGCGCGGGAATGCGCTCGGCGAGCCATCCCATGACTTCCTCGCCCGCGGGGGCGTCTGGGGTGCGCGCGCGGCGCCAGCGGTCGGACCAGCCCTCGATCTGCCGGCGCGCGTAGCCTTCGCCGCGGTAGAGCTCGTCAAGTCCAGCCCCGCGCCAGTCCACGCGGTGGAGGGCGATCAGTTGGTCCACCATGGCGCGGCACAGCTCGCCCGCTTCCGCCGGCGTGCGGGCCAGCTCGGGAGGGAGGTCGCGGCGCGGGATGATGCCGGGGAGGCGCTCCATCACGTAGAACGGCTCGCTCATCACCGCGAGATCATCGCCGAGGGCGAGGACGGCCGGCACGGCCGGATAATGGGGCTTGAGCGCGGCGAGGATCCGGGCTTCGCGAAGCATGTCGTGCGCCGACTTCGCTTTGCTCCCGATGGGCGGCCGGCGCACGATCATCTCGCGGCCCGGGTAGGCGACGAGGTAGGTAAGGTTCGACGCGCCACCCGGGAACTGGCGGATCGTGGGCGGCCCATCCGGCAGGCCCGCAATCCGCGCGCGGAGAAACGCGTCGAGCCGAGCGGCATCCAGCTCCTCGCCCTCCCGCACCGCGGCCGGCTCGTCGAGCGGGGCCGCCGGCCGCCGCGGGGCCTGTCGCTTCATCTCCAATTTCGCGACCGTCATGCGATGCACCTCGTCCGGGCCGTCCACGATGCGCAGCGTGCGCGCGTAGGCGTGCAGCGCGGCGAGCGGGAAATCCTCCGACAATCCCGCGCCGCCGTGAATTTGGATCGCGTCGTCCACGATCCGCTGGAGCATCCGCGGCACCACGAACTTGATCTGCGCGATCTCGCTCATCGCGGTCTTGGCTCCGGCGGTGTCGATCATCCAAGCGGCCTTGAGCACGAGGAGACGCGCCTGCTCGATGGCGGCGCGCGCCTCGGCGATGCGCTCGGCGTTTCCGCCCAACGCGGCGAGCGGCTTTCCGAAGGCCACGCGGGCGGAGCCGCGCCGGCACATCAGCTCCAGCGCCCGCTCCGCCGCGCCGATGGCGCGCATGCAGTGGTGGATGCGGCCCGGCCCGAGGCGGCTCTGCGCGATCTCAAAGCCGCGCCCGGGTCCGCCAAGGACGTGATCGAGCGGCACGCGCACGTCGTCGAAGCTCACCTCGCCGTGGCCCGAAGGCTCGTCGCAGGAACCGAAGACGGTGAGCATCCGCTCGATCCGCACGCCCGGCGCGTCGATGGGCACGAGCACCATCGAGTGCCGCCGGTGGCGCTCGGCGGCGGGATCGGTCACGCCCATGAAGACGAGCAACCGGCAGTGCGGGTGGCCCAGGCCGGTGCTCCACCACTTGCGGCCGCGGAGCACGATCGAGTCTCCGTTCACGCGCGCGGTGGCCGCCATATTGGTCGCGTCCGAGGAGGCCACGGCCGGCTCGGTCATGCAGAAAGAGGAGCGGATTTCCCCGGCGAGCAGCGGGCGGAGCCAGCGCTCCTGCTGCGCGGGCGAGCCGTGCGAGAGGAGGATTTCCATGTTGCCCGTGTCCGGCGCGGCGCAGTTGAAAGCCTCCGGCGCGAGGAACGAGCGGCCCATCGCCTCCGCGAGCGGGGCGTATTCGAGGTTCGAGAGGCCCGCGCCCAGCTCGGCCCCGTGCGTCGCGGTGGAGGGGAGGAACAGGTTCCAGAGTTTGGCGGCGCGCGCCTTGGCCTTGAGCGCTTCCATTGCCGCCGGCTGCCGCCACGCGCGCCAATCGGCGGAGCCGGTGAGCGCCGCGTGGTATTCCCCTTCGGCCGGCTCGACTTCGTCGGCGATGAACGCGCGGACGCGGACGAGGAATTCCTGGGCGGCGGGGGAGGGGGCAAAGTCCATAGCGAAAGAAACCACCCGACCGGCGCGGGGCAAAGCCGGGAGGTGGAGCGACGCGAGGTCACCGGCGTTGTGGAGTGCGGGAGCTTGCTCCCGCTGTCTTGCCGCTCCACCGGGAAGCGAGTCGTCGAACTACGAGTCGTCGCTCCGCTCGAGCGCGTTGGCTGATCCCGTGGCGTGGCCGGCAGGACAGCGGGAGCAAGCTCCCGCACTCCACAACGCGTCCAACCTTTCGCAAGCCGGCGAGGGAAATGCGTTGGGACGCGCGCCTCTACATCAGCTTGTCCGGCGTGATCGGCAGGTCGCGGATGCGCTTGCCGGTGGCGTGATAGACGGCATTCGCCAGCGCGGCGGCCACGCCGGTGATGCCGATTTCGCCCACGCCGCGGCCGCCGGTGGGGGTGAACAGGTAGTCCGGCTCGCCCTCGAAGATCACGTCGATCCCACCCTCGATGTCGGCGTTCACGGGGACGTGGTAGTCGGCGAGGTTGCGCGTGGTCGGCAGGCCGGTCGGGCGGTCATAGACCGTTTCCTCCAGCAGCGCCATGCCCACGCCCATCACCACGCCGCCGAGCACCTGGGAGCGCGCCGTCTTGGCGTTGAGCGGGCGGCCGATGTCGATGGCGCTCACCCAGCGCGTGACGCGCACCTTCGGCAGCTCGGGATCGATCTTCACCTCGCAGAAGTGGATGCCGAAGGAGTGGAACTCATGGTCCTTGTCGCCCTCCAGCATGCCGAGCGATCCCTCGACCTCGACGACGCTCATGCCGGCGCGCTGGAGGATGTCGGCGAAGCCCTCGCCGCGCGAGGCCTCGTTCTTGAGCACGAGGCGGCCGGGGGGCGTCATGAGGATGTCGTCCACGTTGGCGCGGTGGAGCGGCGACTTCGGGTCGGCCGAGGCCATGCCGGCGAGCTTGCGGTGCAGCTCGCGCGCGGCCGCGGCCACGGCGTGCGAGACGGTGGCCGAGGAATTGGAGCCGCCGGCCACGGGGCCGAGCGGGTAGTCGGACGAGCCCAGCTCGAACTTCACCTGCTCCAGCGGCAGGCCGATGGCGTCGGCGGAGATTTGGCGGCCGATGGTCCACATGCCGGTGCCGAGGTCGTGCGTGGCGCACCAGACCGTGGCCTGGAGATCGGCGCCGAGGCGGATCTTGGCGGCGGCGGCGCGCTTGTTGGCGGCATAGGTGGCGTGCGCCACGCCCCAGCCAACGAGGAGCCGGCCGTCGCGCATGGAGCGCGGCTCGGGGTTGCGCTTCGACCAGCCGAACTTCTCGGCCGCGGCGCGCTGGCATTCTTCCAAGTGCTTGGAGGACCAAGGCTTGCCGGAGATGGGGTGACGCGCGGGGTCGTTCAACTGCCGGAGCGCCAGCGGATCCATCTTGAGGGCGACGGCCAGCTCGTCCATCGCGCTCTCGAGCGCCCAGCTGCCGGGGGCGTCGCCGGGCGCGCGCATGAAGGAGCTTTGGCCGAGGTTGAGCGGGTAAACGAGGTGCCCGATCTCGATGTTCGGGGACGCGTAGGACACCTGGGAAACCACGCCGCACTGCTCCAAAAACTCGCCCACGGGTGACGTGCCCGTCTCGGTCTGGTGCCGCAGCGCCTGAAGGCGGCCGGCCTTGTCGGCGGCCAGCTCGATGGTCTGCACGGTGGCCGGGCGGTGGCCGGTGCCGGAGAACATGTTGTGCCGCGTGAGCATGAGCTTCACCGGCCGGCCGAGGTCGCGCGCCACCACGGCGGCGATGAGCGTGTGCGGCCAGAACGGCCCCTTGCAGCCGAACGCGCCCCCCACGAAGGGGCACAGCACGCGGACGTTTTCCGCGGGCAGCTCGAAGGCCTCGGCGAGGATCGATTGCGTGCCCTTGAGGAACTGCGTCGCGTCATGCACCACGAGGCGGTCGGGTGCCGTCCACTCCGCGTAGGTGGCGCTGGGCTCGATGGGGTTGTGCGTCTCGACGGGCGAGAGGTAGGTCTGCTTGATGCGGACGAGGCCGGCGTCGGCGAGCGGGCCGTCCACGCTGCCCTTGGATTCCTGGGTCTTCTTGCCCTGGTTGGCGCCAGTGCGCTTGCCGTCGGCGGGAATGTCGTCCTTCACCAGCGCGGGCGTCTCGGCGGCGTAGGAGATTTTCACCAGCATGGCGGCGCGGCGGGCGCGCTCGAAGGTGTCGGCCACCACCACGGCGACGTATTGCCCGCCGTAGGCGACGACGTCGTCCGAGAAAGGCAGGCGCTTCTCGACGCGGATGCCCATCGGCGTGTTGCCGGCTTTCGGCTTGGCGGTGCCGGGCCAGTTGAGGTGCGAGTAGATCTTCAGCACGCCGGGAGCACGCGCGGCCTCGGCGGCGTCGATGGCGGTGACGCGTCCCTTGGACACGGTGCTCATCACGAGGAACGCCTGCGCGGCGCCGGCCGGCTCGATCTCGCCGGAGTATTTCGCCCCGCCGGTCACCTTGAGGCGACTGTCCACGCGGTCGATGGGCTTGCCGAGCGCGGGGCCGGCGATGGGG
>CALMOL010000031.1:243-12828 GCA_937871685.1 uncultured Verrucomicrobiota bacterium | reverse complement strand
GGGCGGTCAGACCTTGGGCGGATGCGACAAGTTTGATCGAAAACGCTCTAAGTGTGTGTGGAAAAGAATCTCGTTGCATCGCTCCGCGACACGGACGGGGACATCGAGATACTTCTTCGCATAAGCTTAGGCGCCCATTCCGGCATGAATTGACCTGAGCGCGGCCAAGTCTCGCTGCCATCCCATGTTCTCCGACGCCATGAATGCAGCTCGTTCCATGACGGAGATCGCCAAGCGGGCGTTTGACCGCGCTTCGCCAGGCTCCTGGGCGACATTCGCGATGCGGTGATGAGCCAGCGCAAGGTCGCGCTGCCAGCCGGCATTGGTCGGATCGGCCGCGGCGAGGCGCGCGGAGATCGCGAGGTCTTCGCGAAAGGCAGCCAGCGCCTCGTCTGGGCGGCCCTGGGCCTCGTGGACGTCGCCCACCTTCGAGTGCATGATGGCGAGGTCGCGCTGCCAGCCGGCGTTGGCGGGGTCGGCGGCAGCCAGGTGCGCGGCGATGGCGAGGCACTTTTGAAAGGCGGCCAGCGCCTCGTCTGGGCGCCCCTGGGCTTGGTGGACGTCGCCCACCTTCGAGTGTGCGACGGCGAGGTCGCGCTGCCAGCCGGCGTTGGCGGGATCGGCGGCGGCCAGGCGCGCGGCGATGGCGAGATCTTCGCGAAAGGCAGCCAGCGCCTCGTCCAGACGGTCCTGGGCTTGATGGGCGTCGCCCACCTTGGCGTGCGCGACGGAGAGCTCGCGCTGCCAGCCGGCGTTGGCAGGATCGGCGGCGGCCAGGCGCGTGGAAATGTCGAGGCACTCGCGA
Organism: uncultured Verrucomicrobiota bacterium; assembly: GCA_937871685.1. GTDB lineage: Bacteria > Verrucomicrobiota > Verrucomicrobiia > Chthoniobacterales > SZAS-18 > SZAS-18. The sequence continues at coordinate 12,023 of CALMOL010000031.1, read as the reverse complement.
AAGGCGGACAGCGCCTCATCCGGGCGGTCTTGGGCTTGGTGGATACCGCCCACCTTGGCGTGCGCGACGGCGAGCTCGCGCTGCCAAGCGGCGCTGGCAGGGTCAGCCGCGACCAGGCGCGTGGAGATGGCGAGGTAGGCGCGAAAAGCGGCCAGCGCCTCTTCCAGGCGGCCCTGGGCTTCGTGGACGTCGCCCACCCGGGAGTGCGCCACGGCAAAGTCGTGCTGCCAGTCGGCGCTGGCAGGATCGACGGCGACCAAGCGTGCGAAAATGACAAGGGACTCGTGAAAGACAACGAGGGCATCATCTAGGCGGCCCTTGACCAACAGCACGTCTCCCAGCAGGCAAAGTGACCGGGCGGTTCCAGCCGGATAGGAAGCATCGCGCGAGAGCTCTACCACTTCGCGCGCTGCCCCCTCCAGGCTGGCCGCGTCCCCACGAGAACAACGGACTTCCAGCGGGGCAAGCAGCGCCTCGACCTGGGCGGAGCCGGTCAGCCAATTCCCGGTGGAAAGCTCTCGAAGCGCGATCGCCAGCGCATGCCTGAGCTCGGGGTTGCCGCCCGTGGTGAATTCGCGGTCCAGGTCCCCGCAGGCGGAAGCTGCCGCTGGCTGGTCCACGGCGAAGAGATGGAAGAGCGCCTCAATGCGGGCGTGCGGCTCCCGGCTGGACGAGACATGGGCGCGAGCGCGTTCGCTCAAGTCCCGCCAGAGGCTTGGATCGGTGGTGCGCAGATGATCCCGCAGCGCCAAGCGGGCGGCCTCGTGAACATTGACCGCGTTCTCGCCCCGCGCCGGAAAAGACTCCACGACCGTCAGCGCGCGCAGTTGGCCGAGCCGATGCTCGCCTTCCTCGGCGCTTGCTCGCAACAGCGTAGTGAGGAAACCAGGATCGACCCAGTGCGGCACGGCGGCGGCGACCAAGGCATCCTTGATCCGCGCCCGTTCGTCCGCTGAAAGCGAGGGAAACGCGAGGTCCACCGCGGCGAGGGTGAGCAGCGCCAAGTTGCCCTCGGCCGCCTGAAGGATGCGAATCTGTTCGGAGAAGTCCATGGGGCGTCAGGCGGCGGGGCCGAAGAGTTGGGCGAGGAGGGAACTCCTGCCTTTGGCCAAGGCATGGACGAACTCGACCTGCGGAAGCGTGATGCTGGGCTGATGAACTCGACCGTATTCGCACCATTCCTGCGGGGTCGGCGGATGGAGCTGGACCGGATCAGCGCTGATCTCTTCCCAGGGCTCGCCGTATTTCCTGACGACCTGCTGCCCGACGATGATGACTCGCAGCCAAGGGGCGCGGCCAAGGGAGAACAGGAGGCTTTCCTTTACCCAGCGCTCCAGTCCCCCGGCCCGCTCGAACGTATCGAAGATGAGGAGCGTGGGCTGGACGTGCTTTTCAAGGTGCGCGAGGACCTGCCCAAACTTCTGGGCAAGACCCAACTCAGCCGCTGGCTCCGGCGCGCCCAGGCGGGAAGCAAACGTCTGCATCTCGGCGCTCATGTCGGATGATCCCTTCAAGTCGAAACGACAATATCTGATGCCGGCGACCTTCGGGGCGTTGCGAAGGAACTGCTTGGTCAGGTGGGATTTTCCGGTGTCGCTTGCCCCATAGATGCAGAGCAGCCGATGCGGTGACTGGCGGGTAATCAGGGCCGCGAACGCGCGCTGCGCCTCGCGGTGATCGGCGATGGACCAAGCCAGCGCTGGCGCGTGTTCCGGCCAGTCCGGACCGGCGGGAGCCGCCCCGGGAACGCGTGAGTAATAGTCGCGGGGGCGACCCTCATTGATGGCGAGCCGCTCAAGAATGAGGGCGACGAATTGGTCGGGCGTCTTCTCGTCGAGTTCGATGAAGGCGGCCGCGTGACCAAGGCCATCGACGCTCGCGTAATTAAAACGACTGGGCATGACGCGGCGGCCATCGTCCTTCGTCAGCAACCCATAGATGTAAACCCACTCCCAGCCGGTCCAACGCTTCACATCGTAGTTTGGGCAGAGCACTGGGACGACGAGGTCCGATTCCTCGCCGTAGAGCTTTGGCAAACGAAGGCCGAGATCATAGACGGCGAACTCCGCCTCGTGGTATTGGTCGTAAAGGATTTTTTCTTTTCCGAAGCATTCGGCGAGAAGTCGCGCGACCTCGGACACGAAAGCTCTCTTCTCCCCGGCGAAGGATAGGGCGATGCGGAAGCGTTTGGGCATATGGGGCCAGCGCGGTCGAACTCGGACAGAGAAACGTGAAACTCCTTGTTCCAGACACGGAGCCAAATCACCGGCCAGATTAAGCCCCCGCGTTGCGTTGCTGGCAAGATGCTTGTCCAGAAACCGATTGACGCCGCGGGGCAGGGCGCCGGGCTGGTCTCATTAGCCGTGCAAGGCAACCCGTCATGGCCTCCTGCAAGTGGCCGTGTAAAATATTGACCCTGCATGACCATCGACGCCGCCGACCTCCTCGAACGTTTCACGCGCTATGTCCAGATCGACACGCGCTCGGAGCCGCACTCGGACGCGACGCCTTCCACGCCGGGGCAGTGGGACTTGCTGCGGCTGCTCGCGGACGAGTTGCGGGCGCTCGGCGCGGCGGGCGTGTCCATCGACGAGTGGGGCTACGTGATTGGGACAATCCCGGCGACTTCCGCGAAAGAGGGCGTGCCGCGCGTGGCGTGGTTTGCGCACGTGGACACGGCGCCGAACCTGCCCGGCGCGGCCAAGCCGATCGTTCACCGCGCTTACGACGGGGGCGTGATCGTCCTGCCGGACGATCCTGCGCAGAAACTGGACCCGGCGACTACGCCGCACCTGCGCGATTGCCTCGGCCACGACATCATCACGGCCAGCGGCACCACGCTGCTGGGTGCGGACGACAAGGCGGGCGTGGCGGTGGTGATGGCGGCCACCCGGCACCTGCTGCGTCACCCGGAAATCCCGCACGGCGAGATCCGCGTGTGCTTCAACCCCGATGAGGAGGTGGCCGCCGGCGTGCATAAGCTTGATCTCACCAAGGTGGACGCCGTGGCCGCCTACACGCTCGACGGCGATCTGCCCGGCGGAATCGACCACGAGACGTTCTCGGGCGACGCGGCCACGCTGGAGATTCGCGGCATCGCGGCGCACCCCGGCTGGGCCAAGGACGTGATGGTCAACGCGCTGCGTCTCGCCGGCCGCTTCCTCGACGCGCTGCCGCGCGAGATGTCGCCCGAGCGCACGACGGGGCGTGACGGCTTCATCCATCCGGTGGAGTGCACCGGCTCGGCCGAGCGCGCGGTGATTCGGCTGATCCTGCGCGACTTCGAGCGCGAGGGCCTCGCCGCGAAGCATGACATCTTGGAGAAGATCGCGGCGGAATTGCGCGCCGCCGAGCCGCGCGCGGAAGTGTCGCTCACCTTCCGCGAGCAATATCGAAACATGCGCTATTGGCTGGAGAACGATCCGCGGCCGGTCGAGTTCGCGCGCGAGGCGCTGCGCCGCGCCGGCTTCGAGCCGCGGTCGAAGGTGATCCGCGGCGGGACCGATGGCTCAGCCCTGACCGAGCGCGGCCTGCCCACGCCGAACCTTTTCTGCGGGATGCACGAGGTGCATTCCGAGCGCGAGTGGGTGTCGCTCCAGGACATGACCAAGTCCGGGGAAACCCTGCTGCACCTGGCACAGGTATGGGAGGAAAGGGGGTAAGGAGGAGAAAGGCCGAGAGGATGGAAGATGGAAGACGGCAGGGAACTTTCCTCACGTTGGAAACGGTCCCAGTGCGTGAGGTATTCCCTGCCACCCTCCATCTTCCATCCTCTCGGCCTTTCTCAGCCCTCCCCCGCCTTCCAAAACGCATCCCTGAAAAGGGTTCATCCTCGGCAGGATCGGGATGCGCGCCGGAAGGACGGAAGGGGACCGCCCGCAGTTGGGCTGAAAGAAGATTCGACCAGGATTACTTCGCGGCGAGCGCGTTGCGCGCGGCGCGGACGCGGTCGTGCGCGGACTTCACCTTGTCGTATTGCGCGGCGATCACGGACATCACGCCGCTGGGAAGGGTCTTGTCCTCCATGGCCTTGCGGTAGGCAGCCACGGCGGAGTCCTCGCCGCGCTCGCACTCGGCCATCACGGCGTGGTCGTCGCGCGTGGTGAGGGCCTCGCGGACCTTCATCCAGGTGCGGTGAAGCGCCGCGGAAGCCGAGCCAGAGTCGGTGGGGTTGGGCTCGCCCTGGGAACGCGCATGGCTTTGCAGCTCGGCGGCGAAGGAGGCGCGCTGACGAGAATATTCCATGCACAGCGCCTTGAGGTCGGGGGCCTTTGCCTCATCGGCGGCCATGCGGAAGCCTTCCTCGCCGTCCTTGCAGGTGGCGATCAGGTCCTCAATGGTGGAAACGGTGTTGGTGCTCATAGGTGAGGTGGCATCGCCCCTTCGCCAGGCGGTGCGCGTGTGAAATTGCGCGGGAGGGGCAGGCTTTTTCGCCTTGCTTCCGCGCGCGCCACGCCTTCAAGGGGGCCTGCCCTCCTCCCCGCGATGAATTCCCCGCGCATTGCCGTCTTCGGCGGCTCCTTCAACCCGCCCGGCCTCCACCACCGTCGCATCGCCGACGCGCTACAGGAGGAATTCGACCACATCGTGGTCTTCCCCTGCGGGCCGCGGCCGGACAAGCCGGACACCGATGACGTGGAGCCGCTGCATCGCGCCACGATGGTGGACCTCGCCTTCGCCGGCCTGCCGAAGGTGGAGGTGTGCCTGGACGACCTCGAGGCCGCCACCTTCACGCGCACCCATGAATTGCAGGCGCGCTACTCGGCGCGCGGCGAGGTGTGGCACATCGTGGGGGCCGACCTCGTCATCGGCGGCGGGGAAGGGCAGTCGTTCGTCCACCGCGTGTGGGAAAACGCGGAAGAGTTGTGGCGCACGCTCAACTTCGTGGTGCTGGCGCGGCCGGGCTACGACTTCGCGCCGGGCGACTTGCCGCCGCGCGCGCGGGTGCTGCGCCTGGACGTGCCCGGCTCGTCCACGGAGGTGCGCGAGAAGATTTTCCACCACGAGAACGTGGCCGCGCTCGTGCCGCCCGCGGTGGGCGACTACCTCGTGCGCTACGGCCTCTACCGCGGCCTCGCGCCGCTGCGCGCGTCGCGCCGCGTCTTCAAGGAGCCGCGCCTGATGGTGGTGGCGGACGAGTGGAACGCCAAGGCGATGGCGTGGGCCGAGAAGTTCCGCCACCGCGAGACGGCGCCGCACGAGGCAAACTGCATCCTGGTGATCGGCGGTGACGGCTCGATGCTGCGCGCGATCCGCCGGCACTGGCGGCGGCGGCTGCCCTTCCTCGGGCTGAATGCCGGCCACCTCGGCTTCCTGCTGAATGAAGCGGGCCCCATCTTTGAGCACGGCCTGGAGATGGAGGAGCTGCTGCTGCGGCAGATGGCCCTCCTGCACGTCGAGGCTTGCGGCACGGACGGCGCGTGGCGGCAGGACTACGCCTTCAACGAGGCGTGGGTCGAGCGGTCCACGGGGCAAACGTCCTGGCTGGAAGTGTCGGTGGGCGGCCACATCCGCTTCCCGAAGCTGGTGTGCGACGGCGCGCTGCTGTCCACGCCCGCCGGCTCGACGGCCTACGCGCGCTCGATGGGCGCCACGCCGCTCCTGGCCGACACGCCGGCGTGGCTGCTGGTGGGTTCGAACGTGATGTCGCCGATGAACTGGCGCTCGGCCATCCTCTCGCCGGAGTCGAGCGTGGCGCTGCGCGGCCTGGACCTGGAGAAGCGCCCGCTGATCGGCTTCGTGGACGGCGTGCCGCAGGGGCCGGTCACCGAGCTGCGCGCGCGGGTGTCGCGCATCGCGGCGGTGGAGCTAGCGTTCCTTTCCTCGCACGACATGGCCGAGAAGCTGGCCGCCATCCAGTTCCCGCGCGAGGCGCTGCCGATCTGAGCGAGGAATTTTCTGGCGGCGGGCGCGGTTTCTGCGGCAATTCTTCCCGCCATGCGCCCCCGGAACCTCCTCCCCACGCTGCTCCTTGCCCTGCCGCTCTGCGCGCAGGAGCTGGACCGGCTCGCGCCGAACGACGCGTATTCCACCCAGGCCACGCCGCGCCCGTCGCCGCCCGCGCCGACGCCGCGCCCGACGCCCGCGCTCACGCCAGGCCGCGCGAACCTCGACGTGGATTTCAGCCCCTCGCAGGCGCCGCGGCCCACGCCCACCCCGGTGGACGAGCCGGGCGCGCCGGCCACGGAGCCCCAAGGCTTCACCATCACGCTGAAGAACTTCGGGCCGGTGGCGCTGCCCGCCGGGGCCGTGGCCGAATACCGCGTGTATTTCCGCCGTCACCTGCGCGACGGAGACAGAGGCACGCTCCCGGCGCTTGACCGCCTGGACGGACGCCAAGTGCTCGGCGCGCTGGCCCCGGGCGAATCGTTTTCCTTCCAGTCGCCGGTGATGGACGTGCCGCGCGCGACGCGCAGGGGAAACATCTACTACTACTCCGACGGCACGCGCACCCCCTACAAGGCCGGCGCTTATGGCGCGTGGCTGCGCGTGACGCAGGGCGACAAGCTCATCTACGAGCGTCGCGACCCGATGGACGTGCAGCCGGACGGAAAGTGGTGAGGCGCCGCGCAGCCTTCAGCGTGCCGGAGGCAGTCCCTTGAGCACCGCCATCGGGAGGTTGGGCTGGCCGGCGCGCGGTGGCAGGCGGCGAAGAGCACCATCCATGGGCGCGGCCAGCTTCCATCCTGCTTGCCGGGACGGGCCCGGGACGGTATGAACGGCCTAGCCCTCCTGTCGTCGTGACCACCGTCCTATCCCCCGCGCGCGCCTCGGCGGCCACGCCGCGCTGCGGGAACTGCGGCGGGGAGCTGGTCGATGGCCGCTGCCCGCGCTGCTCGCCGCCGGGTGGGGTCGCGCCGGCGGGGATCGATGGGGAATACTGGAGCGCGCCGCCCGCGCGCTTCCAGCACTACGAGATCGAGCGGGAGGAGGACGGCCGCCTGCGCGAGCTGGGCCGCGGCGGCATGGGCGTGACCTACCTCGCGCGCGACCTCAATCTGGGCCGCCAAGTGGTGCTCAAGTTCATTCGGCCCGAGCTTTTCTCGAACCCTTCCGTCGAGCGCCGCTTCCTCCACGAGGCGCGGCTCGCGGCCCGCCTCCATCACCAGAACATCGCCACCGTGCTCTACCTCGGGCAGGAAGGGCGGCGCTGGTTTTACGCGATGGAATGGGTGCCGGGCGACACCCTCGACCAACTCGTGAAATGCTCCGGCCGCCTGAGCGACGCCGACACGCTGGAGATCGTGCGCCAAGTCGCGCACGCGCTCGCCGAGGCGGAGCGGATGCAGCTCGTCCACCGCGACATCAAGCCGTCCAACGTGATGGTGCAGCGCGCCGCCGACGGCCGGCTGCACGCGAAGGTCATCGATTTCGGCCTCGCCAAGCTCCTCGAGCCCGGCGAGGGCGCCGACGCGACGATGCACACGCAGGACGGGATGCTCGGCACGCCGCACTACGCCAGCCCCGAGCAGTTGCGCGAGGAGAAGGTGGACATCCGCTCCGACTTCTACTCGCTTGGCGCGACCGCTTGGTTCGCCCTGACCGGGCGCACGCTCTACGAGGGCTCGCGCGCCGCCGTGGTGGCTCAGCATCTTCAGCCACCCAAGGGTGCGCCGCTCTCGCACTTCCACTCGGTGGCGATGAGCCGACACTGGATCGAATTGCTCAGCGCACTGCTCGCGTTGCGGGCCGATGACCGGCCCACGAACAGCGCCGCGCTGATCGCCCTGATCGAGGGCGGCTCCACGCAAGGGTTGTCCCGCTGGCGCAACGCGGTTCGCTACGCTCGCCCCAACACCAAGCGCCTGGCCGCCGCCGCGATCCTGCTCGCGCTCGGCGGGGTGGCATGGCATTTCTGGCCGCGAAGCCCATCGCCGGCCGAAGCCTCCCTCGGCAACCCCGCGTCGGTCACCGTCGCCGCTCCGCTGCAAAACGGCGACATGGCGCTGACCTCCGCCGCCGAGCTCGTGACGCGCGGCGACAGCTTCCGGCGGCGCCTGACCACCGCGGACAACGAGTATGCCATCGCGCTTTACCTCCGCGCGATCCACCTGGACCGCACCTTCGCGCCGGCGCACGCGATGCTGGCGAGTTCCTACAGCCAGCGATACCTCCGCTTCGGCTTCGGCCGGGAATGGCTGGTCGCCGCGGCGGCGGAAGCGCAGCGGGCGCATGACCTGGACCCGGCATCCGCGACGGGATTGCGCGCGCTGGGAGGCGTGCGCTACGCGGAAGGAAGGCTGGCCGAAGCGGCCGAATACTACGGGCGTGCGCTCGCGCTCAATCCCGATGACGCGAACCTTTTACAAAACTTTGCCGGGATCAGCCGTGACCGGGGCGAGCTTGAGAAGGCGCATCAGCTCATCGAGCGCGCCGTCGCGCTGCGGCCGAAGGAGTCCTCCATCTGGTCGTTCCGCGGCAACATTGAGAAGCTGCGTGAGAACGACGCGCTCGCCCTCAGCTACTACGAAGAGGCGAGCCGACTGGCGCCGGCAACCGCCGAGCCGAGGCTCGGAGTCGCTCATGTGTTCTACTTGAACCGTCGTTTTGAGGAGGCTGCCAAAACGGTGGATGAGGCGGAGGACTTGTCCGGCGATATCGCCGATGTCCTGTGTTTGCGGGCGCAGGTTCTCTTGCACACGGGTGCGCTCCGCGAGGCCGAGGCGAATCTTCGGCGCGCTCTCACGATCAAGCGGACCGGCAACCCCTACTACTACGGCCAAGTCCGTTTTCTCGGCTTGCTGGGCTGGTTGCGCTGCAAGCTCGGCGCGGGTGAAGAGGGACGGCAGCTCCTCGAAGAATCTCTCCAATTGGACAAGGATGAGCTTCAGGCCGGGACGGAAAGCGGCGACATCCGCTATAGCATGGCGGCAACGCTGTTTGCCCTGAATCGCGATGAGCTGGGATTTCAGGCGATCGAGGATGCCATCAACCATGGCTGGCGCTCCGTCCGCAGCGCCACGCTTGACCGCCGCTTGGACGGAGTCCGCGAGCGGGTCAACGAGATTTTTCGCCGGGCGGCTATTGCGCGCTGATAAGTCCCGCGCATTGGGATTCGAAAAATTACAACAATTTCAGTGGCGCTAGAGGAGATTTTTCCGATGGGTGCAAGTGACCCGGCCTGCTCGTCGCCCGGTCTGGACATGTCCCTGCCCACCCATCGTTTCGCACGCTAATACCTCTCCTCGTCATGGTTTACGACCTCTCCAAGACCGACGACCGCCTTGTCGTCACCCGCATCCTGCGCGACGTCGCCGTCGCCGCCGCCTCCAACGAATCCGCTCGAGCCAAGCTTTTGTCTGGCGACAACGAGAAAATCATGGACGTCATCAAAGACGTTCACTCCGACATCTGCGACTCGATCCAGAACAAAAAGAGCGGCACGCAAACGGCCGTGGACCAAAAGGTCACCGCGGCCGACCCGAATCTGATTCCGCTCGACCAAATCGAGTTTGTCCCGCTCGGCGACCATCGCCCGCTCATCATCGCGCCGGACTATCTCGGCAAGATGATCATCGTGCTCAATGGCCCCACGAAGGAGCGCTACGTTTCCGCTCTTGGGTCGTTCCCGTCGGGTTCCACCCCGACGATCACGGATAACTTCATGGAGCCCTGCTGAGTTCGCTTCCCCCGCTGGCGGCGGGCGGCGTCAAGAATCGGTCCATTCCCGGATCACCGGCACGCCGCTCGCCAGCCATGCGTAAAGCCGCCGCGCGGCGGTCGTTGGACTGGCTGCGCTCGCAGCCCAGAATGCGTCGGCGTGGTCGTCCGTTGGGTCCGCTGGCGCGCTGACCAGGGGAATGTCGCCGTGCTCCAGCGCCGCGCGCTCGTCGGGACGCAAGGGTTCCTCCCGGCCGCCGGCTAGCCAGATCATCTCCAAGGCCGCGGCCCGGTGCCACCCGTCGGCCAGATACGGGTCTTCAAAGGAGCGGCCGAGGACGCTCGCGTAGAGGAAGGTGTCGCGCTGCACCGCGCGGCGAGGCAAGCGCGCAAGGGATCGGCCGAGGCGGTCGAGCAGCCGCCGCCGCGGGCGGGCAAAGGCCAGGGTTTGGCGGTAGCCCGCGACGATCCACGCGCGCCAGTCCGGTCGGCCAAGCGCGGCAACGGCGTCCCAGAACGGGTTGTTTGGCGCGTCAACCCTGCGGCGCGGGGTGCGGGCGATCTCGGGAGGCTCGGGCGGGCCTTGCGCGTGCAAGAACCACGCGGGCAGCGCGCCGTCCCAGCCGTAGGGCTTGCCGGCGAAGACGAGGCGCTGGGCGATCAAGTTCGTGCGCAGGATGCTCGTCTCCCACGCGAAGCGCTCGCCGGTGCGCAGGTTCTCGAGGGTCGCCGCGCGGCTCGGCGGGTGCCACACGGTTTCGGCGTCCACGATCACCGGGCCGGCGGGGCCGATCAGGACGTTCTCGCCGTGGAGGTCGCTCAGCTTGAGCAAGTGTGCGAGGCCGAGCACGACGCCGAGGCGGCGCAGGAGCGCGCGCGCGCCTTGAGCATCGAGGGTGCGGCCGGTTGGCCACTTCTTGGCTGCCGCCATCCAGCCGTGGGTATCCGCGGCCACGATCGCCGGTAATTCCCGGCGTGCCCCGCCGAGCACGCGCGCCTCCACGGCGGCGTGGATGTGGAGCACCGCCTGCTCCGCCGCGACGGGGCGAGGCTTGTAGAAGGCCACCACGCCGTTGGAAAACCCCACCTCGATCACGCTCCGCCCGCCCGCGTGGAAATCCGAGCGGGACATTCCCACACGACGCACCGGGAACTGCGCTCCGAGCGTCGCGACGAGGCGCAGGGCGTCGGCGCGCAGGCGGGCCACGAACTCTCCCCACGCGCCGCGCCAGTCTTGGAGGTGCTCGCAAAGCAGCCGCAGGAGCGCGGGCCGCTGCCGGAGCAGGCGCCGCCAGCCGCCGTCGCCCAGCCACGCGGTGAAGCTTTCGCCGCCCTGAGCGGCGTGCACGCTGGCTAGTGCCGCCGCGCTCGTTGCCTGGATGCGCGCAGCCAGCGCTTCTGCCGCCGTGTCGAGAGCTGCGGGATAAATCCATTCGGGCCAGTCTGGCGTGTTGCCGCGCCACCGGCCGGCCTCCTCGTCGGCGATCACCTTTGCGATCATCCCTAGCGGCGGGCTGGGCGTCTTGTCATGGAACATCACGCCGGCGCACCAGTCCGCCGCGCCGAGAACCGTCTCCGCTTCCAGGAACCACGCGGGCGGCTCGCTCCATCTCGGCCTCCGTCCATCCGGCGCGGTCAAGATAGCGCTGCCACCGCGGCGAATCCGCGCCGGGGATGTCGAGCTGGTCCCGGAACCAGTCGAGCCGCGCGTCGCGTTCCTCGCCCGCGTCGGCGCGCGGGGTCACGAGCTCGCCGGCCAGGAGCTCGGAAAGCGTCGCGGCGCGCGCCCACAGGCGCCGCGGGTCATTTCGCGTTGAGGCAGCGTCCATGGGCTTCGCAGTCCGCGCAGGTGATGGGGGGGGCGTCGGGCTTCGCGGCGTCGAGCGCCATCTGCACGGCGAGGTCCACGCGCAGCTCGCCGAAGGGCAGGGGGGCGGGCGTCCACGCGTGGCGGCGCAGCGACTCGCCCCAGGCCGTGCGGCGCAGGATGTGGCGCACCTCGCAGGCGCGCAGGTTCGGGTTCGCGGAGAGCACGAGCGCGCTAGCTTCTTCGTGTGTCAGCTGTAGCGGACGGCTCAGGGATTGATCGAGGTCGACGTAGACGACGTCGTCCTCGACGTAGAGGTCGATGAGATGATCGGGCGTGAGCGGCGGCTGGCCGACCATCGACAACAGATCGA
>CALMOL010000031.1:0-233 GCA_937871685.1 uncultured Verrucomicrobiota bacterium | reverse complement strand
GCTCGTGGTGTGGACGTGCTGCGCGGCGATCAGGTCCGCGTGGCTCTCTGCGCCGGCCGCGCCATCGCGGACGTAGTCTGGGCGAAGGTGGCGCGGGAAGGCCGTCCACGTGAGCAGCCCCGGGGCGGCAAGGTCCACCGCGGGGCGGGGCCCGAGGCCCGGGTCGTCGTCCCATTTTTCCCCGGAATACCGCGAGTGGGCGAGGGCCCAGGGGTTTGGGCGGCAGCCCGCGC
>CALMOL010000030.1 GCA_937871685.1 uncultured Verrucomicrobiota bacterium | reverse complement strand
AAACTCGAAGCTCGAAGTTCGAAACTCGAAACAAGCGCCGGAAGGAACGGAAAGCGCCGGAAGCTTCCCGGCTGGGCGCATTTCTGCTTTCGGCCTTCCGGTCTTTCGGGCCTTGTTTCGAGTTTCGAACTTCGAGCTTCGAGTTTTTTAATCCTCCGCCTTCTCCCCCGCGGGGCACATCTTCACGATGCGCGGGCGGAACTCACCGAGCACTTCCACAAGGTCGCGCTGCGCGGCCATCACCGCGTGGATGTCCTTGTAAACGCCGGGCACCTCGTCGATGCCGGCGGAGAGCAGCGTGACGCCGGCCTCGCGCAGGAGCGGCTTCACGCCGCCCCAGGTGAAGGACTGCGCGGCCTTCGAGCGGCTCATCACGCGGCCCGCACCGTGCGACGCGGAATGGAGCGACGCCGCCTCGCCCCGGCCGCGCACCACGAAGCCGGGCGCGGTCATCGAGCCGGGGATCATGCCGAGGACGCCGGCCCCGGCGGGCGTGGCGCCCTTGCGGTGGACGATCACCTCCTGCGCCTTGCCGTCGATCTCGTGCGTTTCCTTCCACGCGAAGTTGTGGTGGTTCTCGACGCCGAAGACGACCTCCGCGCCGAGCCTGCGCGCGACGGCGCGGTGGATGAGCGCGTGGTTGGCGGCGGCGTAGTGGCCCATCAGTTCCATCGCGTTCCAGTATTCCTGGCCCTCGGCAGTATCGAGGTCCAGCCACGCGAGGCGCAGCAGTTCCTTCGGCAGCACGCCGCGCATCCGCTCGATGGCGAGGCGGGAATAGTGGTCGCACACCTGCGCGCCGGTGCCGCGCGAGCCGGAGTGCGAGAGGAGCGCGAGGTATTCGCCGGCCGGGAGCGCGGTTCCGTCCGCCGCGATCTCCTCGGAAACGGTGAAGGTGCCGAACTCGACGAAGTGGTTGCCGGAGCCGCTGGTGCCGAGCTGGCCGTGCGCCTTGTCCTTGAGGCGGGCCGTCACGGGCGAGACGCTCCAATCCTCGTCGAGCACGGCGTGGTCGCGCGGCTCGGCCCACTTGGCGCCGACGCCGAAGCGCGTCTCGGACTCGAGGGTCTTGGCGAGGCGATCCTTTTGCCCCGTGAGGTGGCCGGCCGGGAGATCGAGCACCGAGAGCTTCATGCGGCACGCGATGTCCACGCCGACGGCGTAGGGAATCACCGCGCCGGCGCAGGCGAGCACGCCGCCGATGGGCAGGCCGTAGCCGATGTGCGCGTCGGGCATGAGCGCGCCGGCGACCGAGATCGACAGGCGGCAGGCGTTGACGAGCTGCTGCACGGCCTCGGGCTCCAACCCCTCGCCCCAAATGCGGTGCGGCACCGGCTCGGCGCGGACGGTGGAAGGATCAGGGAACGAGGACATGGCGTAGGCCATCCCGCGACGGGCGGCTTAGGTCAAGGCCGAGGCGGCGCGGTTTGATCGCACGGCTTCGTTGCTTCCGTGCGGGTCGAGCCGCGTTTTGGAGTGCGCTGGTTTGTCACCGCTCTTCGCACGGCGACGCTACAACCTGTGGTATCGCCCTTCAATCCGATTGCGGCGCTTTGCCCTGCTGCCGTGTTGAGAGCGGTGGCAAGCCACCGCACTCCAAAACGCCGGCGACCTCGCTCAAGCTTGCTGAGCAGCGCCATGAATCACGGAGCCTTCGTCGGCTCCGCCGCCAGCACGCCGCGCAGTTCCTCGGTGCCGAGCATGCGCCACGCTTGGGCGGGCGTTGGCGCGGCGCGCTCCAGCAGCGCGGCCTCGAAGACGGCCTCGCGCAGGGCTTCGTCCTGGCGCGCGCGGATCGTCTCGGTGGGAAGGTTCTCGTCCGCGGCGTCGCCCTCGCGGGGGGGAATCGTGCCAGTCATCCAGGCGTCGCGAGCAAGGCGCAGGGCATCGTCACGCCCGAGGTCGGGACGGTGCCGGGCGGCGAGCAGTCGCTCCATGCGCGCCTCGGAGGCAACGCTTCCGCTCACCGCGCCGAAGCCCGGCCGCGAGGGCAGGGCGGGGTTTCCGTTGGAACGGATGGCGCCGTCGTAGTCGAGGCGAAGGAAGGCGTCCGCGGCGGGCTCGCGCCCCAGCTCGGCGAAGAGGAGGCGGGCGAGAAACGGCGCGCCGTAGATCTGCTCGAAGGCCGCCTTGAGCGCGGGCGAGAGCGAATAGTTGGCCAGCCGGCGCAGCGACACGTCGGCGTCCGAGCGCGTGAAGCCCTCGGCGCCGGCCAGCTCGATGGCGAGCATCCGCAGCCGCTCGATGTCGCCGGGGTGCCCGACCGCGCCGAGGCCAATGCGGTCGTGGATCTCGAAGAGCTTCTGCCGGTCGCGCGAGAGGGTGAAGAAGAGGATGCCCTCCGCCAGCGACATCGCCACGACCGGGCTGCCGGCGGCCAGCTCGTTCTCGATGTATTCACGCCGGTTGGCGATGGCCTCGACGTAGCGGAAAGGTTCTTCAAACATGAGTCGGAAAGTTTAGGCACGGAGGACACGGAGAGCTGGAGAAAGGCAGGGAATTGGAGCCGCTCGGTGGTCCAGGCCCCCTCTGTCCGACATTTTCCATCTCCGTGTCCTCCGTGCCTCCGTGGCTAATCATCGGGCGGGTGGCAGGGCAGAGGCGAGCTCGGCGTCGCGCACAGTCTCCACGCCGGCGGACGAGACGATCTTCACCATGGGATGGATGCGTCCGCGCGGGTCGAGGCCGCCGGTGGCGGTGTCGGACTCGGCGGAGGTGTCGAGCGCGCGCAGAGCCAGCGCGAGGGCGTCGGCGCGGGATCGCTCGCGAAGCGGTCGCGGGCCGTAGGTGTTCTCGTAGTAAAAGACACCGCGCAGGGCCGGGGAGCCGGAGCCGAGCGTGGCGTAGTCGGCCGCCTCGAACTGGGCGCCCATCACGTCGTAGAAGAAGAGCTGCGCCTCGCCGCCGACTTCCGCCGTGGCAAGCAGCGGCACGACCGCGCCGACCCCTTGCAGGGCCATGCCGATGTTGTCGCGCAGGAGCTTGGAAAGCGCGCGCACCTTGGCGGGCGCGCTCATCTCCTGGAGCTGGGTGCGGCGGTAGAATTGAAAAGAATGCCGCAGCACGCGCGCCATTTCCCACGCGGCGGCCGGCGACCCGGCGATGGCCATCACCGTGCGCGGGTCCACCTCCAGCACCTTGTCGGCGCGGTCATAGACGAGCACGTTGCCGGCGGTGGCGCGGCGGTCGCCCGCGACCAGCACGCCGCCGGCGAACTTGAAGGCGAGGATCGTGGTGGCCTGCGTGAGCGGCGCGTCCGCCCGCGCGGTGGCGGCACTCGCGAGGCCGAAGTCCGGCCACAGGCCGCGCGCGCCCCAGAGTTGCAGCTGGACGGCAAGCGGCAGCT
>CALMOL010000029.1 GCA_937871685.1 uncultured Verrucomicrobiota bacterium | reverse complement strand
TCCTCGCGCTCCTGCAGTCCGGCCAAGTCACGCTGCGCGTCTATACCTCGACGAATCCGAACGGCGAGCTCGTCGGCGCCTTCGCCGCCTCGGCCGCGGGATCCAGCTTCACGGTGCCGGCCGATCCGCCCGCGCTGCCCAGCGGCACGCCGACGGACGCCGAGGCCGCGCGCTTCCTCACGCAGGCGGCCTTCGGCGCGGCCAGCACGGCCACGGATGCCACCTCCATCGCCGCGGTGGTCCAGAAAGGTTACGGCGCCTGGCTCAACGAGCAGTTCGCGCTGCCCGCCACGCTCCTTCTGCCGCTCCAGCCGGCGCTGAATACCGATGGCTCCGCGCCCTCCAAGAACAACGCCTACTACGGCTGGTGGAAGCTTTCGGCCACCGCGCCCGACCAGCTCCGGCAGCGCGTCGCCTTCGCCCTCTCTCAGATCCTCGTCGTCTCCACCGAGTCGAGCAATCTCAACAACCAGCCCTACGCCATTTCCGCCTACTACGACGTGCTGCTCAACGGCGCATTCGGCAACTTCCGCCAGCTCCTCGAGAACGTGACGCTCAACCCCGGCATGGGCGAGTTCCTCGACATGCTCAAGAACCGGAAGGGCACCTCGACGACGAACCCGAACGAAAACTTCGCCCGCGAGATCCTCCAGCTCTTCTCGGTCGGCCTCTACGCGCTCCACCCCGACGGCACGCTCAAGCTCGACTCGCGCGGCCTCCCCGTGCCCACCTACAACCAAGATGTCATCAAGGGCTTCGCCCGCGCCTTCACCGGCTGGACCTACTCCACCGCGGGCACCAATTTCAACGCGGGCGCGACGTATCCCACCTCGGTGACGACGCCGATGGTGATCTTCCCCGCGCAACACGAGCCGGGCGCGAAGCTTCTGCTCAACGGCGTCACCCTCCCGGCCGTCACCACGGCCACGGCGGACACGGCCAACCGGGACCTCCGGGACGCGCTCGACAACATCTTCAACCATCCCAACGTCGGCCCCTTTCTCGCCCGGCAGCTCATCCAGCGCCTCGTCGCGAGCAACCCGTCGCCCGCCTACGTGTATCGCGTCGCGAAGGTCTTCGACAACAACGGCTCCGGCGTCCGCGGCGACCTCCGCGCGGTGGTGCGCGCGCTCCTCACCGACTACGAGGCCCGCACCGCCGCCAACCTCGCGTTTCCCGGCTCCGGCCGCCTTCTCGAGCCGGTGCTTCGCGTGACCAAGGCCGTGCGCGCGCTCGGCGGCAGGTCCGTCAACGGCACCTGGCTCATCGGTGGCCTCGACAACACGCTCGC
Organism: uncultured Verrucomicrobiota bacterium; assembly: GCA_937871685.1. GTDB lineage: Bacteria > Verrucomicrobiota > Verrucomicrobiia > Chthoniobacterales > SZAS-18 > SZAS-18. The sequence continues at coordinate 5,299 of CALMOL010000029.1, read as the reverse complement.
CCAAACTCCCCTCGCCTCGCCCACCGTCTTCAACTTCTTCGCGCCGGACTACGCCGCGCAGGGCGACATCGCCGAGGCCGGCCTCGTCTCGCCCGAGTTCGCGATCACGAACGACTCCTCGATCGTCACCACCGCGAACTACTTCCGCCAGCTCGCCTTCGACGGCATCGGCGGCTCCGGCAACGACCGCGTGCGCCTCGACCTCTCGCCCTTCCTGGCCGATGCCGGCCAAAGCCCCGGCCTCGTCGTGGACCGGCTCAACCTCTTGCTGATGTCCGGCCAGATGCCCGCCGCGATGCGCGACCGCGTCGCCGCCGCGCTCTCCCTCGTCAACGCCAACACCCAGGCCGACCTCCAGCTCGAGCGCACCCGCACCGCCGTCTATCTCATCCTCGCGTCGCCCCAGTTCTCGGCCCAGCGGTAGAAAACTCGAAGTTCGAAACTCGAAACAAGCTCCGAAAACCCGAAACACCCGAAAGCGCCACACGGCACCGCGCCTTCGCTTCAATGCTTTTCGCCTTCCGACGCTTGTTTCGAGTTTCGAACTTCGAATTTCGAGTTTTTCCCACCCCTCTCCTTCTCGCGTCATGACCTCCCCAAATTTGCTCACGCGTCGTTCTTTCTTGCGCCAGTGCGCCTGCGCCGCCGTCGGCACCGCCGGCGTGGCCGGCGCGTTGCTCGACCTGCGCCCCATGGCCGCCGCCTCGCTTGGCAACACGGATGCGCTTTCCGGCGACTACCGCGCGCTCGTCTGCCTGTTCCTCTACGGCGGCAATGACGCCAACAACCTCCTCGTCCCCGCCGGGGCCGACTACGCCGCCTATGCCACCGCCCGCGGCGGCCTCGCGCTCCCGCAGGCCAACGTCCTGCCCATCGCGCCGATCACCTCCGACGGCCGCTCCTTCGGCCTCCATTCCTCGCTCGCGGAGCTGAAGGGACTCTTCGACCAGCGGAAGATGGCCGTGGTCGCCAACGTCGGCACGCTGGTCGAGCCGCTCACGAAGGTGCAATACCAGAACGGCACCGGCCGCAAGCCGCCGCAGCTCTTCTCCCATTCCGACCAGCAGGTGCAGTGGCAAACCAGCGTGCCGGACGTCGCTTCGCGCACCGGCTGGGGTGGTCGCACCGGCGACTTGATGCGCGCGTTGAATGGTTCGGCGCAGGTCTCCATCTGCGTTTCCATCGCCGGCAACAACACCTTCCAGATCGGCGAGAACACCGTGCCCTACGCGGTGTCCTCCTCCGGTTCGGTGGGCCTCTCGAATTACGTTTATCCGAACACCGCCGGCGCGACGAACGACACCATCCGCTCGCGCGCGCTCGACGACCTCCTGGCGATGGGCCACACGAACCTCTTCGAGAAGACCCACGCCGGCATCATGCAGCGCTCGCTCCAGGGCGGCGCGCTGCTCAAGGGCGCGCTCCAGCTCACCGACCCCGCGAACGGCGGCACCGCCCTGGCCACCGCGTTTCCCAACACCGGCCTCGGCGGCCAGCTCAAGCTCGTCGCGCGCCTCATCCGCGGGCGCGACGTGCTCGGCCTGCGGCGGCAGATCTTCTTCGTGTCCGTGGGCGGCTACGACACGCACAACAACCAGCTCGCCGCGCAGGCCGGCCTCTTCGCGGAATTGAGCCAGGCGCTCGCCGCCTTCCACGCCGCCACCGTCGAGGTCGGCGTGGCCGACAGCGTGACCTCTTTCACCTGCTCGGACTTCGGCCGCACGTATCAGACCAACGGCGCCGGCTCCGATCACGGCTGGGGCTCGCATCACCTCGTGGTGGGCGGCGCCGTCCGCGGCGGCGATATTTATGGGAGGGTGCCCACCCTCGCCGTGAACGGCCCCGACGACACCGGCAACGGCCGCTGGATCCCGACCACGGCCGTGGACGAATACGCCGCCACCATGGCCCGCTGGTTCGGCGTGAGCGCAACGGATCTTCCCACGGTGCTGCCAAACATCGGCCGCTTCGCGCACCCGAGCCTCGGGTTCGTGTGACTTGGGCTCCGGCGTCCCCCCTCCCGCTGCGAGGGGCCGACGCAACGCCAGCTTGTTACGCTCTCGAATCCTGCGCGCGGGAGCGCGCTTTGGGGTGCGGTGGCTTGCCACCGCTTTCCTGCCGGCCACGCCACGCTTCGCGCAAACGACGCTGATGCGAGGCGGCGGATCGATGATTGAAAATATCCTTCGCGGCAAATCGGCAGGAAAGCGGGAGCAAGCTCCCGCACTCCACAGCCGGCTCCTGCCGGCAGGAACCGCTGCCTTTCCTTCCCGCGCGCCCAACAAAAGCCCGGCCCCACGCGATGCGCGAAGCCGGGCTTTGGGGAGAACGAGAAACTGCTCAGAAGTTCACTTCGATGCGCGGGCGGACCACGTCGCCGTAATATTCACGGCGGCCTTCGCGCACACGATAGCGCGGCTCGGAATTATAGTATTCGCGGACATACTCCCGGCGGCGCCCCCGGCTGTAATAGGGGCGGTCGCCCTCGTATTGCACGCGCTGGCGGACATGCCGGCCGTTCCTCACCACCCACACGTTGCCGGAGCGCGTGCGGACGACGGGAGGCTCGGCCAGAGCATCGGCGGGGACGAGAGTGAGGCCGGCGAGAACGACGGCCGCAATGGCAAAGAGTTTCTTCATGTTTGAGGAGGTTATGGGGGCAAACCCGCGACACGAGGCCGCTTGGGTTCGATTGGCTGGCTCCTTAACAAATCGGGCCGAGGAACTCACCCGGCCGTGCGAACTCTTCGCGCAAGGCATCGAGCAGGGCATGCCCCGAGGCATGATGCGTCGGCAAGCGTCATTTCCCGCCCCGCCCGGGGAAGGTCAGCTCGGCCACGCCGGACTTGTCCAGCTCGCCCAGGCCGGCGGCCACCATGCGGTCGTATTGCGCCTTCGTCGCGGCGGCGAGCGGCAAGTCGAGGCCGGCTTCCTGGCCGAGCGCGAGCGCGATGCCCGAGTCCTTGGCGGCGTGCGCGGCGGAGAAGAAGCAGGCGTGGTCGCGGTTCTGCATGTCCTCGCCGTCGGTCACGAGCACGCGCGAGGCCGCGCCGGTGGCGCCGAAGATCTCGCGCAGCATCGCCAAATCCAGGCCGAGAGCAGCACCCAGCCCGAGGCCCTCGGCGAGGCCGGCGGTGTTGATGTTCATCACCATGTTCACCAGCGCCTTCACCTGCGCGGCCGTGCCGGCCGGGCCGACGTGGCGCACGTTCGAGCCCAGCGCGTCGAGCACCGGACGCGCCCGCGCGAAGGCTTCCGGCCGCCCGCCGCACATGAGGAAAAGCGTGCCGTCTCGCGCCTGCGGAATGCTCGATGCCATGCAAGCCTCCAGCGAGAGCGCGCCGGCCGCCTCGGCCACGCGCTCGATCTCGACGTGGACCGCGGGCGAAAGCGTGGCGCAGTTCACAAAGAGCTTGCCGGCCGCCGCCGCGAGAAGGTTGTCGCCGGGCCGGAGGAAAATCGCGCGCTGGGCCGCGTCGTCCGTGACCACCGTGACGACGCAATCCGTCCCGGCCGCGGTCTCGGCGAGCGTGGCCGGCGCGGCGCAGCCCAGCTCGGCGGCGAGCGCCTCGGCTGTCGGCCGGTGCGCATCGAAGACGGCGGCGAGCGCGAAGCCCTGGTCCTTGAGGCGGCGCGCCATGTTCGCGCCCATGCGGCCGACACCAACGAAGGAAATGGTCATGATCTTGGAGGGGCTGGATTTGCGGGTGGGAAAGATGGCGCGGAAGCCGCCGCGGCGCGAAATCGTTTCCCATCCCGGGACGCCAACGTTACAAGATCGTCACCTTGGCCACGCCCGACTCGCTCCCTCCTGCCCCCAGCGTCGTCATGCTGGTCCTCGGGAATTGGTATGACCTCATGCCGAAGGTGTCGGCGCACGCGTCGCTCGCCGCGATCGCGCTGATTTGCTCGCTCATCATCGGCGTGGAGCGTTTCCGAAAGGAGAAGCCGGTGGGCTTCCGCACGCTCGGCCTCGTCTCTTTCGGCGCGTGCACCTACGTCATGGTGGCCCACGCCATCTCACCGAGTGAGGGGCCGCGCGTCATCGGGCAAATCGTGTCCGGCATCGGCTTCCTCGGCGCGGGCGTGATCCTGCGCGGCCAATACGGCGTCACCGGCCTGACGAGCGCCGCCACCATCTGGGCGATGGCCGGCGTCGGCTCGGCCGCCGGAGCCGGCTACGGCGGCGGCGCGCTGGCCGCCGCCGCGCTCATGTGGCTGCTGCTGACCGTCGCCTCGCGCCTGGAGCGTGTCGTGTTCCTCCACAACGCCAGCGCCGAGGCCGCGGTGCGCTACGAGACGCGCCACGGGAAGGCGCAGCTCAAGATCGAGGAGGTGCTCGACGACTTTCACATCGCGCCGGTGGACCAGACCTGGTCCTGCACGCTCGACCACGGCATCTCCGAGGTGCGCATCCGCTACCACCACCTGCACCGCCACCATCGGGAATGCCTCGCGCGCCTGGCCGAGATGCCCGAAGTCATCTCCATCGCGCGCGACGAGGAGCGCGTGGCCGACCGGTTCAAGAAGTAGCGCCGCGCGGGGCGATGCCACGGGGAAAAGGTCCGAGTCGGGGCCAAGGCAACTGCCGCCCGCATTTTCTCGCAAAACATTTCGCCCGCGGCGTTTGGCCTTGGTAGAACCCTGCCGTCGCCATGCCCGCTGCCCCGACCTACCGCATCTTCGTCTCCTCCCCCGGCGATGTGGGCCGCGAGCGCGAGATGGCGCGCAAGGTCTGCGCCCGCGTCGAGGGCCGCCTCGGTGGCCGGCTCAAGATTGAGCCCTACTTTTGGGAAGAAGTCCCTATGCTCGCGAACCGCGGCGACTTCCAGCAGCAGATCGACGAGCCCGCCACCTTCGACCTCGTCATCTGCATCCTTTGGTCGCGCCTCGGCTCCCGCCTTCATCCCGGCATCCACCAGCGCAAGGACGGCACCACCTACGCCTCCGGCACCGAATACGAGTTCGAAAGCGCCGCCGACGCCTTCAAGCAAAGCGGCCGCCCCGACCTCCTCGTCTATCGCCGAAACGAAACGCCCCTCTTCCCGCCCAAGCCGCGCGAGGAACTCGAAGCCCGCCTCGCCCAATACGACGCCCTGGAGCAATTCTGCGCCCGCTGGTTCCTCGACGCCGGCTCCTTCCGCGCCGCCTACAACCGCTACGAGGACCTCGCCGAGTTCGAGGAAAAGTTCGAGCAGAAGGTCGAGCAGCCGTTCCGCCGCACCGGGCAGAAGATCGGCCGCAACATCGAGACCCGCATTCGCCGCTTCGAGCAGAAGAACGGTGTCCGTCTCAACGA
>CALMOL010000028.1:634-3344 GCA_937871685.1 uncultured Verrucomicrobiota bacterium | reverse complement strand
GCGCTGTGCGGGGCCCTCGCGCTGTTTGGGCATTACGCGCGGCGCGGCGAGGGCTGGGCTTACGGCGTGGGGATGTTCCTCTACGCGGCGGACTCGGTGATCTACGCCTGGTTTGGCGATTGGTTCGCCTTCGGGTTGCACTTCCTCCCGATGTTCTTCCTGCTGGTGAGCTGGAACTCCTGGCGCGAGCTGCGTCGCCGGGAGGCCGCCGCCGCGGCGCTCGAGTCGGCGGCGGTTCCGACGGAGCCGTGAGGGCGCTCACCTGCCCGGCCCGCCGGATTTCAGCGTGGCGCCGGGGCGATACACGTCGCGGTTGGAAGCCTGGAACTCGGCCTTGAGGCGCACGCGCAGGCCGGAAAGGTCGATCAATTCCCACGAGGTGAAGCGGCGCTTCTTCCCACCCGCGCTGTCCACGTGCGCGATGCCGACGACGAGGTGCCGCGCGTCGTCGAGGATCTTGCCGGAGGTCGTGCGCGGCTCGTAGTAGAACGTGCGAAACGACGACGCGCGCGATTCCGCCGCGAAGACCTTCGGGTCGAGATACCACACGCGGCCCGTCGCCTTGTCCACGAGGCGCAGGTCGGGATAGCCGGAGCGCTGGGTCTCGCCGAGCGCATTCGGCGCGGCGGTGCATTCGAGGCCGTCGGTCGCGGCGAGCAGGGCGCCGAGCCGGTCCTCGAAGAAGCGGCTGGACTCGTTCACGCGCTTGGCGCGCGCGGCGTCGGAGCCCGGCTCGTTGGCCTCGGCCAGCGCGCGCTCGCAGGCGAGGCCGACCTTGGCGAGCACGGCCGCGTCGGCGGGATCTCCGGCCTCGACGGGCAGCACGCGGCGCCCGGTGGCGGCGCGCACCACCGCGACGAAGGGCAGGTCGAGCGCGTGCGTGTCGTTCCGGAGCAGCCACGGGACGAGGTCGGCGACGGACGGCGGCGGCTTCTCCTCCGCGGCGGCTGCCGGCAGCAGGACTAGCGCGAGAAGAAGCCGGAGGGGCGAGCGCATCACGCCATCATACGCCCGCGTGTCCCGCCTGCCGGCGCTCCTCGATCCACGCGGCCTCGCCCGCGTCGGCGGCGGGCGGCTGGAGCTTGGGCGCGGCGCGCTCCGTCAGCCAGTAGCGGCCCGTGCGGTAGCAACGGTCCACCAGCGGCTGCAAGGCCAGCGTCACGTCCGCCTCGTTCCGCCGCAGCGGCACCCGGACCGCCGGCAGCGGCGCGCGCAGGGGACAGCGATACACTTCCTGGCGCAGGTGCTCCGCGCCCGTCATGCGCGTCGCGCAGACGAGGTGGCAAGTGCCCGGCGGCAGCTCGAAGCGGTCGCGGCGGATGGCGAGGACGTGGCGGCCGCCGCGGATGAGGTCGATCTCGACGAGGTTGACCCCCGCGGCGAGGAAGCGGCGCTGCCGAGCGCGGTAGTCCGTCGCGCCCTCCTTGGTCTTGTTCCAAGGGCTGAGCACCTCGATGACCGTGATCAGGAGACCGTGCGCGTTCTGCACCTCGACCCAGCGCTCGTTCACCAGTTCCTCGTGAAAGACCAGCGGCTCCGCGACGGCGGGCGCGCCGCCTTCGGGGCAGCTGGGCGGGAACGTCGAGCCGGCGGACCACGGCTCGATCAAGGCGACATCCGCCCGCCGGAAACGGGCGCGCTCCCCATCTTCCTCGAGCGCGACTTGCTCCTCGGCGCGCGCAACGAGGTCCGCCGGGAGCACCTCGGACAGCGCGTCGCGGATGTAACCGATCAGCATGGTATGAACGTCGTTCCAGGATTCCTGGAGGAAGGGGTTCATGCCGGGAAAGGGATTCGACGGCGCGGGCATGGCGAAAAATACGGCGCGCCGGCCAGAATGCACCCTCGGCGAAGGCGGATTCCGGAGAGCAGGTCCCCAACTCCCCCGTGCTCAGCCCCGCGGAAGCCGCGCGAGGAACTCGGCGGCCATCTCGCCGGATTCCATCGCGGCGTTGATGCAGCTCGGGCCCGTCTGGTCGCCGGCACGCCACACGTTCGGCCAGCGCGTCGGCGCGGGGGCGGGATCGATTCCGCGCAGGAATCCGGCCGGCTGGCGGCGCAGGGCATCGGGCACCTCGACCACGGCGAGCGCCTCCAGGCCCGCCACCGCGGCGAGGGATTGTTTCGGCAGGAGCGCGGCGATCTCGGCGCGCACGGCGTCGGCCAGCGCGGCGTCGTCCAAGCCGCGGCGGTCGAGGACCTGCGCCGCGAGGAGGTGCCGGCCGGGGAGGGCATACTCGGGCGCGGCGTTCGTGATCGGCGCGAGCGTGCGCGCCAGCACGCGGCGGCCGGCCGGCAGCACGATCTTCTTTTCCAGCGTGATCGGCGAGCGGCCTTGGAAATACACCGTCGTCACGCCCACGGTCGGCGCGGGCGGCGCGGGGTCGCCGGTGATCGCGCGCGTGGCCCGCTCCTCGGTGGCGAGCAGCACGGCGCGGCAGGCGAAGCGGTCGCCGTCCGCGAGCGCCAGAGCGGCGGCGCGGCCCCCTTCTTCCACGATGCCCGCGACGCGCGTGCCGAAAGAAAACCGGTGCGCTGGGGTGTGCCGCGCGAGTTGCTTCGTGATCTCGCCCATTCCCCGCGCCGGCAGCACCGCGCGGCCGGTGGCGAACTTCTTGAGGTAGTAGCGAAACAATCCCGCGCTCGTCGCCAGCCGGTCCTCGAGGAGCACGCCGCCGAAGAACGGCCGGAAGAACCGCTCCGTCGCCCG
>CALMOL010000028.1:0-624 GCA_937871685.1 uncultured Verrucomicrobiota bacterium | reverse complement strand
GCGTACACATGTGGCTTGGGTCTGATCTTGAGCGCGCCGGCGGTGGCGAAGACGACGGGCGTGAGCAGCACGACGGTCGCGTCGAGGCTGAGCGCCGCGGTGACGGCGGCGGCGATGACGAAGACGGTGGCGAGCAGCCGGGGCGGCGATCCGCGCGACCCGCGAGCGGCGACGCTGCCGGCATGGCGGAAGACGCCGGCCCGAGCAGCGAGATGTGCGAGGAGCAGGCCGGCGGCGCTCACGTCGCTCGTCGAGGCCGCTTCCGCGAGCAGCGTCGAGTCGGGCTGCGCCACCGCCTCGCCCACAAGGCGCGCCAGCCGCAGCACGTCGTCGGCGCCCAGCGCAGCCCACGCCGCCTTTGCCGCGCGCCAAGCCTCGCGCGGGTGCCGCCGCGGGTCGGCGAGCGTCCACGTCCTTCCGGCCTCGGCGAGCACCGCGCCGGAATCCCACGCGCGCAGGTTCAGCGCCGCGAAGTCGAGGTGCCGCCGCGCCGCCGGGTAGGAATCGAGCAGCACCTGGAACCCGCGGTCAAGCACGAAGCCAGCCGGCGTGGTCCACCAGCACACGCGCCCGCCCACGTCGGCCCCGGCCTCCAGCACCACGAAGTCTTCCACGCCCCGCGCG
>CALMOL010000027.1 GCA_937871685.1 uncultured Verrucomicrobiota bacterium | reverse complement strand
GCGACGAGCCGGCGAACCCGCCCGAGCAGGTCCAGAAGCACGCGCTCGAGTCGGACACCGTCCTCGTCGACAACACGCCGCCGCGCATCGAGTCGATCGCGCTCACCGGGCGGAAGCTGCGGCGGGGGCTTGCCGCCTTTCTTCACGGGATCGCGGGCGGGATCGGCCGGCGCGCGGAAGCGGTAGCGCAGGAGCAGCGAGCGGAAGGCGTCCTTCACGGCGTCGCCGTCCTTCTTCTCGGCCTGGAAATAGACGAGCATCACGCTCGTGTCCCATGCCTTCCATTCGTAGCCGGTGAGCGTCTGCTGGACGCCGGGCGGCGGGTTCTCGACCGGTCCGCGGCGGAGCATCTGGCCGGGGCCGCTGAAGGTTTTCTCCAGCTTGCGGCGGAGCTGGGCCATGCCGGTGTTGTAGCGGTCCACGCCCCAGTTGGCCGCGCCGTAGTCGATGTCGATGCCGACGAGGAAGCCCTCTTGGAAAAGGAGGCGCGTTTCGCGCAGGCCGGGGACGGGGACGCCTTGGACGATGAGCGCCTCGCCCTTCTCGGCGAAGGTGCGGCGCTCGCGGATCGTCGCCTTCACGCGCGTGAGGAGGTAGCTGACGTGGTCGGTCTGGTCGCCCCACGAGAGGTCGAAGGGCAGCGGGATCTTCTCCTCGGCGGTCGGAGTGGGAGACGGTGAAGGAGCCGGCGTCGGCGTCGCCGCGGCCTTGCCCTTGCCCTTGGCGGCCGGCTTCGGGGAGACGACCGGCGTCGCGGCGGGCGCTGGCTTGGCCGGCGCGGCGGGAGAAGACGACGCGAGCAGCATCGCCGCGGCGGCACCGGCGAGCAGACATCGGGAAAGGCGTGACGGGAAGATCACGCGCCAGCATCCGACGGGGATCGCCCGCGGGAAAACGAAAACGGCCGACCGGCTTGCCAGCGAACGACCGGGGAAAGCCACAGATTTTCGCAGATTAAAGGAGATTATGGTCTGGCCGGGCGCGGGCGACATACCAGTGAGACCGCTTTGGGACCCGCTGGGCTGAGGCTCTCGACCTTGGTCGCCAACAATCTCCTTTGATCTGCGTTAATCTGTGGTTTTCCCACGGTCTGGCGCACCCTCAGCCCTTGGGTGCCGCGGGCTGGAGGTGCAGCTCGCGGTATTGGCGTGGCTCCACTTCCAGCGGGGCGCGGGTCATCAGGTCCAGCGCGCGGTTGTTCTTCGGGAAGGCCATCACCTCGCGGATGGATTGAGCGCCGCACAGGAGCATGACCAAGCGGTCGAGTCCCAGCGCGATGCCGCCATGCGGCGGGGCGCCGAAGGAGAAGGCCTTCAGCAGATGGCCGAACTTCTTCTGCTGCTCCTCGGGGCCGATGCCCATCACGGTGAACATCTTCGCCTGGAGGTCGCGCTCGTGGATGCGGATGGAACCGCCGCCCAGCTCGACGCCGTTGAGCACCACATCATAGGCCACGGCGCGGGCCTTGCCGGGATCGGAATCGACCAGCGGCAGGTCGTCGGCGTTGGGGCGCGTGAAGGGGTGATGGACGGCGACCCAGCGGTTTTCCTCCGGCGCGAACTGGAGCAGCGGGAAGTCCGTGACCCACAGGAACTCGCGGCGGTCGCCCGCGGCCTTGATGAGGCCGAGGTGGTCGGCGGCGCGCAGGCGCACGCGGCCGAGCGTCTCGCAGACCTGGTCCCACGGGCCGGCGCCGAAGAAGAGGATGTCGTCGTCGGTGAAGCCGGTGCGCTCGACGAGCGCCGTCTTCTCCGCCTCGGACATGAACTTCGCGATGGGCGAGTCCCATTCCCCGTCCTTGCGGCGCAGGTAGGCGAGGCCCTTCGCACCGAACTCCTGCTTCACCCATTCCTCCCATTTCTTGAGCTGCTCGCGGGAGAGCAAGGGCGAGAGGCCGGGCGCACGCAGCGCCTTGATGGCGCCGCCGCCGTCGGCGATGGAGCGGAAGACCTTGAACTCGCTGGCGCGGAAGAGGTCGGTGAACTCGGTGAGTTCCAGACTGAAGCGAAGGTCCGGCTTGTCGGAGCCGAAGCGGTTCATCGCGTCGTGCCACGTCATGCGCGGGAACGGTGTCGCGACCTCGGCGCCGACGGCGGCCTGAAACACGGCCGCGAGCATTCCCTCGGTGAGGCGGATGATGTCCTCCTGGCCGACGAACGAAGCTTCCACGTCGATCTGCGTGAATTCCGGCTGGCGGTCGGCGCGCTGATCCTCGTCGCGGAAGCACTTCGCGATCTGGAAGTATTTCTCCAGGCCGGCGACCTGGAGGAGCTGCTTGTATTGCTGCGGCGCCTGCGGCAGCGCGTAAAAGGAGCCAGCGTGAAGACGCGACGGCACGAGGAAGTCGCGCGCTCCCTCGGGCGTGGGGTTCGAAAGGATGGGCGTCTCGACTTCGATGAAGCCCTGCGCGTCGAAGTAGTCGCGCGTGGCCTTCACGGCGCGGTGGCGGACGCGCAGGTTGCGCTGCATCGCGGCGGTGCGCAGGTCGAGGTAGCGGTATTGGAGCCGCAGGTCCTCGTTGACGGACGGGTCGTCGAGCGGGAACGGCGGCACCTCGGCCTTGTTCAGCACGCGCAACTCGGCCGCCACGACTTCCACGGCGCCGGTGGGGAGCTGCGCGTTGACGGTGGCCTCGGAGCGACGCTCCACGCGGCCGGTCACCGAGATCACGTCCTCGGAGCGCAGGTGGTGCGCCTGCGCGGCGACGGCGGCGTTTTCCTCCGGCCGGAACACGATCTGCGTGACGCCCTCGCGGTCGCGCAGGTCGATGAAGATCACGCCGCCGTGGTCGCGGCGGACGGAGACCCAGCCGGCGAGCGAAACGGTGTTACCCTCGTGCTCCGGGCGAAGCTCGGCGCAGTGGCGGGTGCGGTAGGCGGCGGCAAACATGGGGCGCGGACCGTAGCGGGAAGCCGCCGACGCGCCAGAAGAGAATGCGGTCAGGGGGATGAATCTCCGGCGCGCAGAGCGCCCGAAGCGTGCGTCTCACGACTTGCGCAGCCGACGCGCGACGGCCTGCCGTTCGTCGGGCGTATCCAGCGGGCTTGGTGACTCGCCCAATAGGTCCGAGAGCAGATCGGCGAAGGCGCGATTACCGCGCAGAGTTTCGGAAAAGCCTCCCTCACTCCCCGCCTCGAAGCGCCGGTCCACCCACAGGGCGTCCGTTTCCAGGGCTGCGCGCGCGAAAACGCGCCGACTCGTGCGCGTCATTTCGGAAACCGTGGCCAGAAGGGAGGGCAGACGCCGGGAGCCTCGCGCGAGCCCCTCAAACGCGGCGATTAGCACTTCCACCGCGGCGCGGTCGCGAGCTTCCTCGAGAACGGCCGGCCAATCGGCGCGGTTCTCGGCCCCGGGAACGCGCACCCGCTCGAGCAGGGCTTCGAGGCGGATGAAACGGCGGGACATCGACGCGGCACCCATCAAGTCCAAACCGGGGACCGGAGGCTCAGGAATCGCGCCCCATCGGACCGGGAGGAGGGTCACCGCCCGGACGAGCGGCGTTTCCCACGAGAGGCGAAGCGCCGAGCTTCGCCGCAAGTCTGGAGCGACGAGGCGCTCCCGGACCGCATCCCTCTCCGCTTCCCACGAAAAATCGATCCACACGAGCGGGTTGTCCGACGCGTGGCGAATCAATGCAAGGCACGCCCGCTCAAACGCATCGCGCTGAGCCTCGTCCCACCCGGTGCCGAAGCGAATCGCATCCCAGGTGGGGTCGTCCCCTAGCACGGCTTGGAGGAGGAACAACTGCTCGTCGCGCGAGAGTTCCCGGGCGGCCCGGACCGCAGCGGTTTTCACCGGCGGCTCAGGGTATCCCAGCGCTTGCCAGACGGCCCGGCCCTCCCGGCGTTCACCCGACGCCGCGACGAAGCGCGCCATCCTGTCGGCGTCAAACTCGCGGGGAAGCGGCTCGCCGTGAAAGAGTTGTTCGGCCGTCCAGACGGGGTCGCCGATGGCGAAAAGGCGACCTGCGGCGAGAAGGCTGACAAGCTGAACGACGCGCAGATTCATGCCCAGCGAGCGTTCCCGACAAGCGATCCGCTTTCACTCGCCGAACACGATTCCCTGCGCCAGCGGCAGCGACGAGGAGTAGTTCAGCGTGTTCGTCTGGCGTCTCATGTAGTTCTTCCAGGAATCGGAGCCGCTCTCGCGGCCGCCGCCGGTGTCCTTCTCGCCGCCGAAGGCGCCACCGATCTCGGCGCCGCTCGTGCCGGTGTTCACGTTGGCGATGCCGCAGTCGGAGCCGACGGCGGAGAGGAAGGTCTCGGCCTCGCGGTAATCGTTCGTGAAGATCGCGGACGAAAGGCCCTGCGGCACCGCGTTCTGCATCGCGAGGGCATCGGCGAAGTTGCGGTAGGGAATGAGGTGCAACAGCGGGCCGAAGACTTCCTCCTGCACCAAGGGCATGTCGGCCCGGGAGGCCGCGAGGCAGGGCGTGACGTAGCAGCCGCCGGGCAGGTCGGGCCGTTCCTCGCCGCCGAAGATCACGCGGCCCTTCTGCGCCCGGACCTCGCGCACCGCGGCGAGGTAGCGTTCGACCGACGGTCGATCGATCAGCGGCCCCATCAGCGTGCCGGGATCGAGCGGCGAGCCGATGGGGAGCGACCGGTAAGCGGCCAGGAGCTTCTTGCGCAACGTCCCCTCGACGGATTCGTGGACGAACACGCGGCGGGTCGAGGTGCAGCGCTGGCCGGCCGTGCCGACCGCGCCGAAGAAAATGCCGCGCGCCGCCATGCCGAGGTCGGCCGACGGCGTGACGATGAGCGCGTTGTTCCCGCCCAGCTCAAGCAGCGAGCGCCCGAGCCGCGAGGCCACCACGGCGGCGACGCGCCGGCCCATCGCGCAAGATCCCGTGGCGGAAACAAGCGGCACGCGGCGGTCGGCGGCGAGGCGCTCGCCGACGCTGGGGCCATCGCCCACGAGCAGCGAGAAGATCGCGGGGTCGGCCCCGGTCTCGCGGCACACGCGCTGGGCGATCCTGGTGACGGCCACGGCGGTGAGCGGCGTCTTCTCGGAGGGCTTCCAGATCGAGGCATTCCCGCACACGGCGGCGAGCGCGGCGTTCCAGGACCACACGGCCACCGGGAAGTTGAAGGCCGAGATGATCCCGATGAGTCCCAGCGGGTGCCATTGCTCCATGAGGCGGTGCGAGGGTCGCTCGGAGGCGATGGTCAGGCCGTAGAGCTGGCGAGAAAGGCCCACGGCGAAGTCGCAGATGTCGATCATCTCCTGCACCTCGCCCTCGCCCTCGGCGATGATCTTGCCGCTCTCCAGCGTGGCGAGCCGGCCGAGGTCGGCCTTGGCGGCGCGCAGGGCGTTGCCGAGGCGGCGGACGGTCTCGCCGCGCACCGGTGCGGGCACGGCGCGCCACGTCGCGAAGGCCGCCTGAGCGCGCTGCACGACGCGCTCGTAGTCCTCCGGCGAGGCGGTGCGCACCGCGGCGATGACCCGCCCGTCCACGGGCGACACGGACTCGATGGCCGGGCCGCGCCCGCCCCACTCGCCGTCGAAGACACCGTCGTTAATTTTCTCGAGGCCGAGCCGGCGCAGAAGGGCGGAGGGGTTGAACTTAGGAGAGGAAGTTTTCATGCGGGAGGGGGAGTTTCATGGCCGGCGAGACGGCCAGGGACCGAGCGGATGGAAGATGGCAGGGAGCGAACCAAGGTATGAAAGCGGGCCGCTCACGAGGCTGCCCGGGAAACAACGCGCGATGGACGGGCATCCATCACGAGGGACGGCCGCCGCCATCTTCCATCATCTCGGTCCAGCCCGGGTCAGGCCGGGACCAGATCCTCGGCTGGGGAATGCACCCAGACGCGCCGGCACTCTTCCGCCAGGATGTGCAACGCCTCGCCGGCCGCCTCGGCGGAGAAATCGAGGGCCGGGCGGAAGCGGATCGAGCGGGCGCCGGAACGAATCGCCAGCAGGCCCGCCTCGTAGAGGCCGCGGTAGAAGGACTCGCGCGCGGCCGGCGTCGGCAGGTCGAAGGCGATGAACAATCCCCGTCCGCGGACGGCCGAGACCAGGCCTTCGCCCTCGTCGGCGGCGATGGCGCGCAGGCCGTCGAGCAGCGTTTTCCCGATCTCCGCAGCGTTGGCGACCAGGTTCTGGTCCTCGATGATGCGGAGGTTGTGCGTGGAGCGGACCATGTCCACAAGGTTGCCTCCCCAGGTCGAGTTGATGCGCGAGGGGAGACGGAAGCAGTTGTCGGCCACCTCGTCCACGCGCGGGCCGCCCATGATGCCGCAGGCCTGCACCTTCTTGCCGAAGGCCAGCACGTCCGGCCGCACGCCGAAATGCTCGCACGCCCACATCTTGCCGGTCACGCCGAAGCCGCACTGCACCTCGTCGAAGATCAAAAGCGCATCGAGCTCGTCGGCCAGCGCGCGGAGCCGCTGGAGCCACTGGGGGCGGAAGTGATTGTCCCCGCCCTCGCCCTGGATCGTCTCGGTGAGAATCGCGGCGATCTCGTGGGGCTGCGCCGCGAAGGCTTCCCGGATCTCCGCCTCGGACTGCGCCTCACGGCGGGCAGCGTCTCGGTCGCGCTCCGCGGGATCAGCGATCGAGAAGTCGAGGTGCGGCGTCGAAACGCGCGGCCAGGGGAACTTCGCGAAGTAATCGGTCTTCTTCGGGTCCGTGTTCGTCAGGCTCATCGTGTAGCCCGAGCGGCCGTGGAAAGCGTGTTTGAAGTGAAGGATCTGCGTGCCGCGCTCGCCGCGGCCGGCGGCGAGGTTTTTGCGCACCTTCCAATCCATCGCCACCTTGAGGGCGTTCTCCACCGCGAGCGCGCCGCCGTCCACGAAGAACCAGCGCTCGAGCGGCGGCAGCGAGGCGACGCGCGCGAGCGTGGTCACGAACTGCGCGAAGAGCTGCGAATACACGTCCGAGTTGGCCACCCGCGCGCGCGCGGCCAGGGCGAGGTCGCGCTGCACCTCCGGCTCGCGAAAGAACGGGTGGTTGTATCCGACGGGCAGCGAGCCGAAGAAACCGTAGCAGTCGAGCAGGTCGCGGCCGGTGCAGGCATCGTGCAAGCGCGCGCCAGCGGACTTCTCGAGGTCGATCACGATTTGGAAGCCATCGACGAGGATGTGCTTTTCCAGCTCGGGCACCACGTCGCAGGGAGGAATGGAGCGGACGGGAGTCATAAATGGGCGGGGAGCCTAGCCGCGCGGCTCGACGGCGGCAAGCTGGCGAGACGGCCGAGAGCCAAACCACAGATTTCGCGGATTGGAAAATGACCAGACGCCGGGGCAGAAAGGAAGGCGGTCGGCTCGCAGGATGGAACCGATGGCGACCGGGACACGATTCTCAGGAGAAGCGCCGGCCGATTCTTCCCCAATCGGCGAAATCTGTGGTTTGATCCTCCGCCCATGCACGACCTCTCCCCCATCAAGGCCATCGTCTTCGACGTCTTCGGCACCACCGTGGACTTCGCCGGCTCCATCGTCCGCGAAGGTGAGGAATGGAACCGGCGCAAGGGATGGGAGGCCGATTGGGCCGAGATCGTCTCCGCTTGGCGGGGGTGCTACCAACCCTCGCTGGCCCCGGTCATCGCTGGGGAGGCACCGTTCCGGCCGCTCGACGACATCCACCGCGCCTCGCTCACCGAGACAATCCTTCCGCGCTTCGGCCTGGACGGTCTTTCCGATGAGGAAGTCACCGAGCTTTCTTACGTCTGGCGTCGGCTCTATCCGTGGCCAGACGTGGTCGATGGCCTGCTGAAGTTGCGGCACAAGTTCGTCGTTGCCCCGCTCTCCAACGCGAACGTCGAGCTCGCCGCCGAATTGGCGAAGTTCGGCGGCCTGCCGTGGGACGTGATCCTCGGCGCGGACCTGTGGCGCCAATACAAGCCGCACCCCCTCGCCTACGACACGGCTAAGATGCTGCTCAACTGCGACGACGGCGAGATCCTCCTCGTGGCCGCGCACCCTTACGACCTCCGCGCCGCGCGCGAGCACGGCTACCAGACGGCCTTCCTGCGCCGGCCCGAGGAGCACGGGCCGAGCGGCGGAAAGACGGCCGACGAGCCGCGGCCCGAGGACGACTTCGCGCTGGTGGTGGACTCGGTCGAAGAGCTCGCCGCGAAGCTCGGGGGCTCCTAGCCGGGCCCGACCTCGCCCGACATCGCGGCGGGCAGCGATTTTTCTTCGGCAATCCAGCCCGGACGGATTAAATGCCGGCTTCGCGGGAAGCGCTTGCCCGGCGAATCCTGAGCTGTCCCCCCCTTCGCGGTCCATGAAAACGGCCCTGGTCCATCTCCGCGTGCCCGCCGCCACCGCGGTGGTGTATCCGCGTTGGATCATCTTCGAGGTGAAGCACGCCCTCTTCGCCGAGGAGGCCGACACCTGGCCGCTCGCCGACGGCGCTCCGGCCGAGCGCACGCTCGGGAATGGCCGCCGACTTTGGAAGGCGGCCACCATCCTTTCCGCCCTGGGACCGCGGACGCTCTGGACCGGCACCTCCACGCGGCCTGATGCCAGCGTGATCTGCCTGGAGCCGCTCGACGACGGCCACACCCGCGTCTGGTTCGCGCTCACCTACGAGCTGGAGGAGGGCTGGCCCGATCCCGACGCCTTTCGCGAATACGTCGAGAACTACCTCGTCTCCTTTCGCAACCTGTTCCTCCCCGACGAGGAGGAGGAATGGGCTTCGCCGCCCACCACGTTCGGCCCGCCCCGACCGGAGGGCCGCCGCCGGCTCGACCTGTCCCACGCGCTGCGGCTCGACTGAGGCCAGCCAAATGGACTCGGCGGGCAAAGCGTTGTCAGTCGTCGCTGCGGAGCTTCGCCAGCAGGCGCAGGATCTCCAGGTAGAGCCAGACGAGCGTGACGAGCAGGCCGAAGCCACAATACCACTCCATGTAGCGCGGCGCGCCGGCCGCGGTGCCGGACTCGATGTTATCGAAGTCGATGATGAGGTTGAATGCCGCGATCAGGCACACCACGACGCTGAAACCGATGCCCATCCAGCCGTTGCCCGTGAGAAACGGTACTCCCACATGAAACAGTTGGAGCACGAAAGCGATGAGATAAAAGATCGCGATGCCCATCGTGGCGGCCCCGACGATCGCCCGGAACTTCGCCGTCGCCTGGATTACGCGAAACGAATAAAGACCGAGCATGCCCGCGAGCACGCCGAAGGTCAGGAGCATCGCCTGCATGACGATGCCGTTGTAGAGCGATGAATAGACCGCCGAGATTCCGCCCACAAAAAGCCCCTGGAGCAGCGCGTAGGCGGGCGCCAGCACGGGCGACCATGCCGGCTTGAACCACAGCACCAGGCTGATCACGAGACCACCAACCGCCCCCAGAATCCACAGACCGCGGACGCCGGGGTGCGCGAAGGCATACGAGCCAGAGGCGAGCAAAAGCAGCAGGAGGATGGCCGTCTTGTTGATGGACCCTTGCACGGTCATGGCGTCGCCACGCGCGCGCGAAGGTGTGCCGGCGAAGGTCTTTTCGTTGAAGAGAGGGCTGGACATGGGGTTTAGAGGGGGCTGATGCAGCCAAGTGGACTACCGGGGACAATCGGCAAGGAAAACTTCTCCGGCGCAGGCTCCCGCTGTGACTTCACCCCGGCACCGGCGTAGCGGCACCGGCCCGGGCGCATCGCGTCTTATGGAGCCGCATGAGGAGCCATGTGGTCGCGATGGCTGTCGCCGCCTGCCACGTCCAGAAAGCGGCGGCCATGGAGCTGGTCATCTCTGGGCGCAGGCGATTCGGCGCGAGGACCTGCGCGGCATAGAAAGGCGCGGCCAGCGGCGACATCCCCGCCAGCCATGCCGAGGCGCTGAAGAGCGAGTTCCCCGCCGCCCCGAGGATTGAGCCGAGCATCACCGGCACCACGCCCACCAGCAGCACCGCGAGGAAGGCCCGCTTGCCTCCCCCGCCTTCCACCAGCGCCACGAAACTCAGGCCCGCCCCGAGCAGCACCAGGGCGAAGGTCGGCGCTGCGTGCGCCGGCAGGCTTGACCCCGGGAACCACGCCGACTCCAGCAGGGAGCGCGCGAAGGTCGTCCAGCCCGCCGCACCGACGATCCCCATCGCCAGGACGAGCCATCCCGCCCCCGCCGCGTCCGAGAGCGCCGGCACGCGCGCCAAGCCGAGCTTGCGTGCCCGCTGCTCGCCGCGCACTCGCGTGTCCACGGAGGGCGCGATGATCTCGGCCAGCATCCAGATCAGCGCGAGCGTGGCGAATCCGTAGAGCCCGACCATCGCCACCGCCTCGCCCAGGCGCGGCGCCCAGTCTCCGCCCACCTCCGACGCGAGGCGACGCCGCAGCTCGCGCGAGGGAAAGATTCGCCCCGACGCGATGAGCGGCAGCGCGTTGCCCAGCAGGATCACCTGCACCCAAGCGAAGAGCACCACCGCCCAAATCTTCCCGAGCAGGTGCGCCTCCGCCCGCCGCCAGCGTCGCCAGAGCATCGTCCCAAAGGTGACGATCAGCGCCGCCTGCGTGAAGAGCGTGTAGGCCGCCGTCGAGACTTTCAGGCCGAAGAAAGCCACCTCCGGCATGAGTCCCTGTCGCAGGCGCGCCAAGTCGCCGATGCGTCCCGGCAGAAACTGCGCCAGCGTCTCTTCCAGCACCGGCCGCAGCGTGAAATACTTGAACACGACCAACCCGAAGCGTGCCGCCTCCGGCGCGACCGTGTAGAGCGCAAACACGATGCCGATGGAGGCGAGGAACGCCCAGCGCCGGTTGCGGATTACCGTGCCGGCCACGAGCCCGGTGAGGTGGTAGAGAATCGCCGACGAAAGGAAGACCGCATACAGCGGCCCCCATGCCCCCGCCGGCACTTGTCCGGCCCAGAGCGCCCAAGCGGTGAAGGGCAGCGTGGCCGCAAACATCAGCCACTCGCGCACCGGCAGCCCCAGCAGGAAACCAAGCACCTTCGACAGCGGCGAGAGCGGCGTGAGGCGCTGGTAGTCGAGCGTGCCCTCGTCCGCCTCGGCCGTCATGCCGGCGGCCACCTGCCCCGTGCCCAGCACGAAGAGGATGACCGATTGCAGGACCAACAGCGCGAGCAGCGGCGTGCGTTCCGCGTCCACCGCGCTGAGATGCCCGCGGTAGAGCGCGAGGGTGCGCAGCAGGAAAAACAGGAACCCCGCGCGCAGCAGCGTGACGCGCAGGTTGTAGTCCTTGCCCCGCTGGTCGGCCTCGAGTTCCTGGCGCTCGTCGTAGGGCGTGAGCTCCACCGTCCACGAGAATTCGCCTTCCTTGCCGGAGCGCGAGC
>CALMOL010000026.1 GCA_937871685.1 uncultured Verrucomicrobiota bacterium | reverse complement strand
GCGAAGAGCTCCCGCCGGTCCACCTCACTCGCCCCGCTGGGACGTCAGCACGACAGCCCCGGCCGCGCGCACGGCGGCGGCCCGGCCGCGGGTGCGGGTTTCGCGCGCCAGCGCCTCTCGCTGCGCGGCCCGGAAGGGACCAGCCGCGTCGTCCCCATCCGAGGCGAGCGCGCGGGCGTAGAAGTCACGCATGAATGCCGCCGTCGCGGAGTCTTCCACGGGCCAAAGCGTGAGCAGGAGGTGCCGCACGCCCGCAAACGCGAAGCCGCGCCGCAGGCCCAGCACGCCCTCGCCCGCCCGCGCCTCGCCGAGGCCGGACTCGCAGGCGGCGAGCGTGGCGAGCCAAGTCCCGCGCAGGTCCAGCCCGGCGATGTCCTCGGCGGTCACGGCGCCTTCGTCGGCGGGGCCGGACGCGCCCGCGAGGAGGAAGCCGGAGCGCCGCATGGCGTTGGCGCGCGCGCCGAGCGCGGCGTCGGGCGGGAGGAAAAACCCGTGCGCCGCGAGGTGAAGCGCGCGCGGCGCGGGCTGGAGCGCGAGGAAGCCATCCTTGCGCGCGTCCGCACCGGCAAAGACCCGCGCGTTCCAGCCCGCCGTCTCCGCCAGCGCGGCGACCGCGCGTCCCTCGCTCCCGGCCGCGGGCAAGGCGCGGCCCGGTGTCGCGGACGCCGGATCCGCGAACACCACGAGCGACCGGGCGGCGGATGCGGGCTTGGGGGGGACCGACAGAAGATCGCGCCCGGTGGCGACGAAGCGCAGGTCGTAGCGTTGCGCCAGGAATCCTGGTCCCTTCCCCGACGGGAACGCCGCGAAGGGCGCGAAGTTCAGCGCGGCGTCGGGACTGATGATCACCTCCCGGGCGTTCGCCGGCAGACGGCCCTCGACCGGCTCCCAGACCAGACGCCGCAGCTCGCCCAGCGATTCCTCGAGCGTGAGGTCGGCCGCCGTGTCGCGCCCGGCAAGCGCCCGGGCAAAGCGCGCCAGCTCGCCCTCGATGGCCGCGGCGCGCCCCAGCGGAATCCAGGCGGGGCCGCCGGTCGCATCCACGACCACCGCGCCGTATTGCGCGCCCAGGGTTCGCTTCGCCGGGCCGACCGATGGCTCCCAGCGGATGAATTCCACCAGCACCGCGCCGGTGGGCAGCGCGGCCGGCAACGCCGCGGGCTCCGCCGCCAGCGCGGCTCGAATCCCGGGACCGCCGCGCGAGAGTTCGCGCTCGATTCCCTCCATCTCCCCCGTCGCCTCGGCGAGGAACCGCTCGCGCGCGGCGACTTTATCCGGATCGACCGGGATCGGCTGCGCGTTGGCGCGCGCCCATTGCCGCCGCAGGAAGGTCAGCCGGTTGAGCGCCGGGACGCGCCCACCAGCCTGCGCGGCACGGGCCACGCGGCGGTCCTCCAGCAGGGACTCGATGACGAGCGCCTTGTTCCGCAGCACGGCCCGCGCGAGCAGGCCGGCGTCGCCGAGCGCGGCGGCTAGGGCGTAGGGCTCCGAGCTGCGGCGGAACTCCAGGCGCTGCTCCTCCGGGGCGAAGCGGAAAACGTCGTGGGCGAACGCTTCCTCCGCGGTCTGCCACTCGCGCGCGACCTTCTGCGCCTCATCGCGCTCCCCGGCGTCCGACAGGATGCCGCCCAGAACCCGCAGCGTGTGGCGGCGGTCGATGTGCGCGGGAGCGAGCACGCGGGCTTGCACGGCGGCGGAGGCGCGAGCCTCGCGCTGGGCGTCATCGAGCCGGCTGGCGCGCCACAGCAATTCGGCCAGGACGCCGCGGTCCCGTGCGACGGCGACGGATTCCGGGCCCAGGGCACGCTGGCTCGCGGCGACGGCCTCCTGCATCTCTTCAATGCCGTGGGCGAAGTCGCGGTGCTCGGATTCCAGCAAGGCAAGGTAGAAGAGCGCGCGGAGCGTGTCGGGATGCTCGTCACCGAGGGCTTTCCGCCGCGCGGCGAGCACGCGCCGCCAGCCAGCCTCGGCCGCGGAAACGTTCCCGAGCTGATAGTCGGAAACCGCTAAATTATGGGCCGCTTGGACGGTGGTCGGGTGCTCCGCGCCCTGCGTGCGCTCGCGGAACTCCAGCACGCGGGCTCCGAGAGCGCGCGCGCCGGCCTCGTCCCCGAGGTGCTCGCGGATGAGGGCGAGGTTGCCAAGGCCCACGCCGTGGAGGAAGGCCGCGCCGGGGGCGTCGCCGGCCGCCGTGCACGCCTTGACGACGCGGGTGAAGGCGTCCTCGGCCCCGGCGAGATCGCCGGACTGCAGGAGCTGCGCGCCGAGGTTGTTCCAACTGCGCGCGGCGTCGAGGCTGTCGGGACCGGAGAGCGCGACGCGGATGGCGAGGGCGCGGCGGTTGAGCGGGTCGGCCTGCGAGTAGAGGCCGCGCTTGAAATACAGGTCGGCGAGATTGGAAACGCTGAGGGCGGTGTCCTTGTGCTGCTCGCCGAGCAAGCGCTCGCGCAACGCCAGGGCGCGGAGGAAGAGCGTTTCCCCGCGTGGGTAATCGCCGAGGTCCGTGCAGATCTCGCCGAGCGAGTTGAGGGCCGTCGCGGTGGGCAGGCTTTCGGCGCCGTCGGCTTGCTCGCGGAGAGCGAGCAAGGCCTCGGCGACGACGCGCGCCTCGGCCAGCTTGCCGCCGTTGCTCAGCTCGCGGACTTCCTTTTCAAGCGCCGCGACGTCGCCGGCGCGCAGCGGGCCGGAGACGAGCAGCAAGCCGGCGAAGCAGAACGTTGAAAGACGCCGGAAGAAGGGAAGGCAGGGCATGCGGGCTACCAAGGTTCCGGCAGGAGCCGGTGAGTCACTACAAAGGACGCGGCCCGCGCGGCGGGAAACGGAAATCGCCCGTTAGCCCGTCCACGGGGTGATCTACAAGTCAAGCTCGATGGCGGGATACTTCTTCTGCCTCCCGGTGTCCCCCAGGATGTTGCTGGAGGATCCGGTGGGCCTCCATGCGTTTGTGTAGTCGATGCCCAGCATCTGCTTGGCGACCTCCACGATCTCGGCGGGGTTCGAGCCGCGCGTCAGCTCGCGCAGCCTCGTGCGGAGGGCCTTGAACTCGGTGCTCCGCTCGGAGGCGGCTTTGAGCTGCGCGCTGTCCAGGAAGCTTTCCCGGAACTTGCGGTAGTCGATGTCCGTTTGCCCGGCCTCCAGTTGGCGGACCGTCCGAGAATAGGCGTCGCCGTAGGCGGGAAGGGCGATGGTGGGACCCGACTGAGCGGGCGCGGTCGGACCCTCCCCCAGCAGGGCGGCGCCGAACGCGAGGGCCAGCCAGAGCTTCCGGGGGCGGAGGGCGAGGATCATGGGGGAGGCGCGCATCTTTGCTGCCCGAGGAATCCGCGCGGGGTAGCCGCGCAACGGGGTGCGACGGCCGGAGGGGAATGGTCCACGAAAGGAGACCCCGGATCGAGCCACTCGGGGTGCCGGCTCGTGCCGGGGGGTTGCCCGGTTCGAGGAAGGCCGGGGGCGGTCTTCGCGAGGACCGCCGGCATCCTGGCGAGGACCAACCGGCTTCTCGCGAGGACCAAGTTCCTCCTCCCGAGGAGGGGTAGTGGTCCTCCCGAGGACCGTTCTGGTCCTCGCGAGGACCGATCTGATCCTCCCGAGGACCAACTTAGGCCTCGGGAGGACCATGGGGTATCCTCCGGAGGACCAGCGCAGTCCTCGCGAGGGCCCGTTGGGTCCTAGCGAGGTTTGGGAGGCAACCGGAGGAGGGCCGCGGCGGGGCGGCGGGGGAGGGCCCCCCGCCCGGGCCCCGCACC
>CALMOL010000025.1 GCA_937871685.1 uncultured Verrucomicrobiota bacterium | reverse complement strand
GTGGAAACGAGGCGCGTGCGGGCGTCGTCGGCGCGGCTCGTCAGGACAACCGGGACCTTCGCCCCGAGGACCACGCCGGCGGCGGTCGCGCCAGCCAGTTGCTGGAGGATCTTGAAGAGAGCGTTCCCCGTCTCGATGTCGGGGGCCACAAGGATGTCGGCGTCACCCGCCACCGGCGAGGTCAGGCCTTTGACCCGCGCGGCGTCGGCGGAAAGCGCGAGATCCATCGCCAGCGGGCCGTCCACCAGCGCGCCGGTGATCTGCCTGCGCCTGGCCATCACGGTAAGGGCGGCGGCGTCGAGCGTGGAGCGCAGCACCGGGTTTACGAACTCCACCGCGGAGAGCACGGCGGCCTTGGGCAACTCCGTGCCGAGGGCAGCGGCGAAATCGGCGCAGTTTTGAATGATGTCCCGCTTGGCGGCGAGATCCGGGGCGAGGTTTACCACCGCATCCGTGATGTGCAGGAGCTTCGGATAGGCCGGTGCGTCCATCACGAAGGAGTGCGACACGCGCCGCCCGGTGCGCAAGCCGCCCTCGCGCGAGACGACCGCGCCCATCAGCTCGTCGGTGTGGAGGCTGCCCTTGAGGATCAGCGCGCATTCCCCCGCGGCGGCCAGCGCGACGGCCCGGCGGGCCGCCTTCACGGGCGAGTCGGCCGGCTCGAACTCCGCCGCGCCAAGCTCAAGCCCGTGACGCTCCGCCAGCGCGCGGATCGTTTCCTCCGGTCCAACGAGGCGCGCGTGGATGAGGCCGGCCTCCTGCGCCGCGAGCGCGCCACCCAGAGCCTCGACCGAGCAAGGCCAAGCGACCGCCGTCGCTCGCGGACCGACAGCGGCGCAGCGATCAAGGAAGGGAGCGTAGCGGCCAAGGTTCATCGGATTCTTCAGGGTTTTCGTCGCTTGCCCTTTTGTTCGCCGGCGTGCCGAGATTTCTCCCGGGCCGCACGCGCCATCGGCTTCTCCCGTGGGCTGCCCTCGGGCACAAAGGTGCCGGCCAACTCGGCGGCGGCGGCACGCAGCGCGGGGAGGTGCACAAGGCTTTGCTCGTGGGTGAGCCGCGCGAGCGGGGCCTGCAGCGCGAGCGACGCGACCAGCGCGCCGTCCGGCCCGCGCACGGGCACGGCCAGGCACACGATCCCGGCGATGAACTCCTCGCGGTCCGCGCTCCAGCCCTGCCGGCGAACCTCGCCGAGTTCCTCGGCCAGCGCGGCGAGCCGGGTGATGGTCCGCGGGGTGTGGCGGGCCAGCGGGCCGTCGCCCAGCAGGCGCTCCCAGCGCGAGCGCGGCAGCGCGGCGAGGAAGAGCTTGCCGCCCGAGGTGCAGTGCAGCGGCAAGCGGGAGCCGGGCGCGAGGTTCAGCCGCAGCGGCGATGACGTCTCGACGCGGTCCAGATACACGAGCTCGCGGCCGTCCAGCATCGCCACGTTGCACGTTTCTCCAACGGCTTCCACGAGGCGCTGGAGGATCGCGCGTCGCTCCGCCCGGAAGCGCGCGTGCGCCAGCGTGCTCCACGCCAGGCGCAGCAGCCGCGGGCCGGCGGCGTAAGACTTCGGCCCCGGCTCGCGCTGGAGCAGGCCGGCGGCCTCCAGCGTCTGGAGCAGGCGCAGCGCGGTGGGCTTGGGAAGGCTGGTCGCGCGTGCAATCTCGTCCAGCCCCGCCGGCTCCGGCGCGGCGGCCACCGCCTCCAGCACCCCGAGGGCGCGGAGCGCGGCCGAGGACCCCGCGCGCGGCGTGGCGGGGGACGGGCGACGGGAGCGGGCAGTCGGCGGCATGGCGGCATGCATTCTGCCAAAAATTCGGAAAAACGAAACGCTGCGTTGCAGTTTTTCCAAAAATACCGGTTGCAGGGCCGGTGGACCGCCCGCCACACTCCTCGACCTGCCATGAAGATCACGCCGAGCGAAGCTTTTGTCGAAACCCTCGTCGCGCACGGCGTGAGGGAGGTCTTCGGAATCGTCGGCTCCGCCTACATGGACGCGCTGGACCTTTTTCCGCTCGCCGGCATCCGCTTCATCTCGGTGGCGCACGAGCAGGCGGCGGCGCACGGCGCGGATGGCTTCGCGCGCGCCACCGGCCGGCCCGGCGTGTGCATCGCCCAGAACGGCCCGGGCATCACCAATTTTGTCACCGCCATCGCCGCCGCCTATTGGGCGCACTCGCCGGTGGTGATGATCACGCCGGAGAGCGGCACCTCGACGATGGGCCACGGAGGCTTCCAGGAGACCGAGCAAATGCCGATCTTTTCCAAGATCACCAAGTGGCAGGTCCACGTGAACCGGCCCGATCGCCTCGCCGAACTGACCTCGCGCGCCTTTAATCTCGCCCTCGCCGAGCGCGGCCCGGTGCAGGTGAACATCCCGCGCGACTACTTTTACGGCGAGATGGACATCACGTTGCCCAAGCCGCTGGCCATCGAGCGCTCCGCCGGCGGCCCGGAGTCGCTGGAAGCGGCCGCCAGGCTCCTCGCGGGCGCCAGGCGCCCGGTAATCCTCGCCGGCGGCGGCGTGATCTTTTCGGGCGCCGTGGAGGAGTGCAAGGCCCTGGCCGAATACCTCACCGCGCCCGTCTGCTCCTCCTACCTGCACAACGATTCCTTCCCCGCCTCGCACCCGCTCGCCGTCGGCCCGCTCGGCTACCAGGGTTCGAAGGCCGCGATGAAACTCCTCGCCAAGGCCGACGTAGTGCTCGCGCTCGGCTCGCGCCTCGGCCCCTTCGGCACCCTGCCGCAGCACGGCCTCGACTACTGGCCCAAGGACGCGCAGATCATCCAGGTGGACGCCGACCACCGCATGCTCGGCCTCGTGCGCCCCGCGTCTGTGGCCGTGTGTGGCGACGCCAAGCTCGCGGCCCGCGAGATCCTCGAGCGCGTGAAGCGCCTCAAGCCTGGCTTCGCCAAGGACGAGGCGCGCCTAGCCGAGATCCGCGCCGAGAAGGACGCTTGGCGCGACGAGCTCGCCAAGTGGCCCTCGCCCAACGAGCCCGGAAAGATCGGCCCGCGCCGCGCGCTCGCCGCCCTGCGCGACGCGATGCCCAAGAACGCGATGGTCTCCACCGACATCGGCAACGTCTGCTCGGTCTCCAACTCCTACCTCCACTTCGAGGAACCGGGCCTCTTCATGGCCGCGATGTCCTTCGGCAACTGCGGCTACGCCTTCCCCACCGCGATGGGCGCGAAGATCGGCCGCCCCGACCGCCCCGCCGTGGCCTACGTGGGCGATGGCGCGTGGGGCATGGCGCTGGCCGAGGTAATGACCTGCGTGCGCGAGGAAGTCCCCGTGGTCGGCGTGGTCTTCAACAACCAGCAGTGGGGCGCGGAGAAGAAGAACCAAGTGGATTACTTCTCCGACCGCTACGTCGGCTCCAACCTCGTGAACCCCGATTTTGCTGAGGTGGCCAAGGCGATGGGCGCCAACGGCATCACCGTGTCCGAGGAGGATCAGGTCGGCGACGCCCTGCGCGAGGCGATCCGGTCCCGGCGCTGCACGATCTTGAACATCAACCTCACCCGCGAGCTGGGCGACCCCTTCCGCCGCGATGCCTTCCGCCCGCCGCGGCGCCTCCTCGACAAATACAAGGCCCATTCCGCGCCGGGCCAGGCCTGACACCAACACCCGGCGGAGGGAAGCCACAGATTAACGCAGATTAAAAAGGATCATTTCCTCGAAAACGCCGCCGCTTTCTCCAGCGGTCCTTGTTTCATCCACTTCAACTATCACCGGCCTGGCCTTTTCGTCCCGGTCACCCCAAATCTCCTTTAATCTGCGTTAATCTGTGGCTTCTCCTGAGCGTGCACCACTCCTCGCCCCGGTCCCCCAACAACCATCTGCGTAACCCTGTGGTTTCCCCCGCCATGACCTCCCTGCGCCTCCCCATCGCTGCCCTCGCGGCGCTCGCCCTGCTTCCGCCCGCCGCGCGGGCGGCCGACGACAAGTTCCCCTCCCGCCCCATCGAGATCACGGCCACCTTCGGCCCCGGCGGCGGCGCCGACCTCATGGCGCGCAAGATGGCCCAGGTCCTCGAGAAGCGCCTCGGCGTGCCAATGCCCGTCAACAACGTCGCCGGCGCCTCCGGCAACGCCGGGCTTTCCAAGGTGCTCGGCTCGCCGGCCGACGGCTACTCGGTCGCCACGATGATCGCGCTCACCGTGTCGGCGTGGGCCTCGGGCGTGGGCAATCTCAAGCCCGAGCAGTTCACCGTGCTCGCCGTGGTGCAGGACTCGCCCTCGATGCTCTTCGTGCCGGCCGATTCGCCGCACCAGACCTTCCAGCAGTTTCTCAATTACGCGAAGGCCAACCCCGGAAAGATGAAGGTGGCCACCTCCGGCTACGGCACGCAGGACGACATCACGCTGCGCTACCTCGCCGGGCTCGGCTACAAGACCGTCAACGTCCCCTTCGCCAACCCGGCCGAGCGCTACTCCTCGCCGCTTTCCAAGGGCACCGACGCCATCTACGAGGAGCCGGGCGACGTGGCGCAGTTCGTGGATTCCAAGCAATACCGCACGTTGGTGGTCTTCGACGACAACCGTCACCCGCAGTTTCCCGACGTGCCGTGCTCGAAGGAGTTCAACATGAAGATCTCCGACCTGCCGAACTTCCGCACCCTCAGCGTCTCGGCCAAAACACCGCCGGAAATCGTGAAGGTGCTCACCGAGGCGGTCAAAGACGCGATGAATGATCCCGAGTGGATCGAATACGCGAAAAAGACCTACACCTACACGCCCTGGGTGCCGAACGACCAGGCCGCCAAGAAGGTGCAGGACTTCTACAGCACGGTGAAGGGCTACCTCCAGCGGTTCAAGGACGAGAAGAAGTAGCGAAAAAAAGATCCAAGCTTCAAGCCTCAAGCTTCAAGGAAGAACGGAAGGCAAAGGAAGAAAGGCTGAAGAT
>CALMOL010000024.1 GCA_937871685.1 uncultured Verrucomicrobiota bacterium | reverse complement strand
CAGGGGCTTGGGGGGATGGTTTCATGGCGGGAGAGGCAAAGGCCCTCATTCCAGAGGAAAAGGCCCTTCTGGAGAAGAAAAAAAGTGCTTCCAAAGCAAATAAATGTCTGAGGGCGGACGGATAATGTCCGCCCCCCTGGCGGAGGGTTCTCGCGTCGCCCAGAAACGGCGACAACCCCCGGCATCCGGCCGGGTGGATCAGTCGCAGAACCGTGAGAACCCACCGCCATGAACCAGAACCTGAACACCACCATCCACGAGCTTGTCACCCCCGAGCTCCTCCACACGCTCGACGTTGCCCTGACCGGCCTGGAGACCGCGGCTGCCTTCGCCGTCGGCCTCTCCAGCCGAGATCGTGCCCGCCTCCGCACCTACGGCCCGGCCAACGAGGGCTTCGTGCCCGAGCTGATCTCGGCCGCCGAGCAATACAGCTCCCTCGTGCCGCCGGATCGCTCGCCCGCCGAGATCGAGAAGCGCCGCGTGGCCACCGTCGAGCTCACCAAGCGCGCGGTGCGCTGCGCGAACGTCTGCCAGCGCCTCAGCGACACCGCGCGGGTGGCCGGCGACGGCACCGTGGGCACGGCGCTCGACCTCTACCACATCCTCAAGCGCCTGGGGAACGTGGAGGGCCTCGACGCCTCGATCGGCCGCCTGAGCCGCCGCTTCGCGCAACGCCCCCGCACGAACGGGAGCACGACGACCGGCCCGACCCCGGCCGGCTCATCCCAGCCGACCACCGCGGGCGCGAACATCGCGGCGTTCCCGACGGCCCCGGCCGCGCAGGCGGCCTGAGGCGGGGACGGCGTTAGCCTCGACAACCGTTCGCAAAGTCGGCTATCCTCCGGCCCACGCGACCCACCCCAGACGGATGCCCCAGTCGGGCATCCGTCTTTTTTAACGATCCAAGCGAGAAAAACGATGGATTCTGCGTGACGCCAGCCGCGTTTCGCGCGAAGCTTCGGCCTTGTCGATTTCATCGGACGAAGTAAGCCGTGAGAGCATCCCGAAACCCGAGGCGGGCCGGTTGCCATACGGGGGTTGCATTCAGATCGACCGCGCCCGGTCTGCGGAATCCACGGCGGCGCGGAATTTTCCTCGGCCAGGTGATCTCGATCCGGCTTGTCGCATCTGCGGGCGGCGGCTTGCGGAAGGCGGGCGACGTTTTGGAGCGCGGGAGCTTGCTCCCGCAGTCCGGCCGCTTCGGCTCGTCTCGCCGCCGTCGAACTGGAAGGCGCCGCCGCGATTCGCCGCGGTGCCGGCAGGAAGGCGGTGGCAAGCCACCGCACTCCACCGCCTTCGGCCAAGCATCCGTAAGCACGACAGGGAGAGTCGAAGACGCTCTGCGGCGGTTTTCAACGCGGTGCACGAAGCTCGCGTTCGCCCTCGGCTCGGCCGCAGGGAGCGCTGGCATCCTGCCGGCTGGGCTTTGCCGGGTCACCGTTTTCCTGCGTGTTGGGATTCCAGGTGCCCGTTTGGGACCCAGCTGGCAGGATGCCGGCGCTCCCTGCGGCCGAGCCGCCGCCGACGCCGGCACCGCTCAAGATCTGAACCGCTCCAACGGAAACAGATAATTTCGATGGAGTCGCGCCGCGGGGGAGCCCCCGCGGGTTGCCGGCGCGCGGGAACTGGCTGCCTACACGGAATTTTTCACGGCCGCAGTGCGCGCGAATTTCTGAATGCTCTGCGCGGAGCGGTCGTGGGGCTCCAGCAGCCCGACGTGGCGCGCCGGCGCGAGCGGTTCCAGGCGGGCACCGGGGATCTCCTGGCGCATGCGCTCGCTGGCCGCCGGCTGGCAGGTCGAGTCCTTGTCGCCCGCCACCACCAGCGTGGGCACCGGGATGCGCCGGAGCGTCGCGGTGGCGTCGTATTGCATCATGCCGAGCATGCCGCGCGCGATCACGGCCGGCGAAGCCTTCGTCTGAAGGAGGGTGCAGAGCTCGATCTGCTCCCACGTTTCCGTGCCGGCGAAGCTGCTGCGCATCGTCGAGAGGTGCGCGGAACCGTTGAGGTAGCTCAGCCAGTTCAGCAGCCGCATCAGCGGGGAGAGCGCGATGGTCAGATACATCAGCGGCATGAGCACCGGCTTCTCGATGGCGCTGAAGAACGCCGCGCCGGAGGTCGTCCGCACGGGATTGGTGTAGGTGGTGTGGGTGAGCACCAGGCCGGCGACCTGCGCGCCGAGGGCCTCCGGGAAAAGGCGGCAGAAGGTCAGGACGGTCATCCCGCCGATGCTGTGGCCGATGAGGATGGCCGGCTGGCTGCCGGCGAGGGCAAGCACCGCTCGGAGGTCGCCCGCGAGCTTCTCCAGGCTGAAGTCGCGATTGTCCGGCGACTTCGACTCGCCGAGGCCGGCGATGTCCCAGACGATCAGGCGGAAGTGGCGCGCCAAGCCGCGGTGCGCGTAAACCCATTCCTCGCTGCTGAGGCCCCAGCCGTGCGTCAGGACCAGCGGCGGGGCGTCTTGCGGGCCGTAGATCATCACCTGGAGTTCCGAGCCATCCGGACGCCGGATGCGCTGCCGGTCGCTCGGCGTCATCGCCGCCTGATCGGGGGTCTCGCCCTTCGGCTTGGTCAGCCGGAGAATCAGCCGGAGGATCGGCCCGCCGGCCACGGTGATCAGCCCCAAGAGGAGCGCGGCGGCGAAAAACAGGGTCGGCTCGTTCCAGCCGAAGTCGGGGACGAAAACGGACTGCCGGCGCACCTCGTCCCAGCCCCACGAGCGCACATACCATTCATGCCCCAGCCAGATGGCGCCGCCAAGGACCGCGGTCGAGAGCAGCCCAAGGAGCCAAGAGGTGAGGATAAACGTGGGGATCATAGGACCAATCCATCGCGGCTCCGGCCCGTCTGGCCCGATGGACTTTCCCTGGTTGACGCCTAGGGGCGCCGGGATCGGCGGTAAAGGCACCCGGCCGGCGGCTTGTCGCCGAATCACCGGCCCATGAATCCTTCCCCGCTTCCTCCCGACGACTCCCGCGCGACGCGCGACGCCAACCCTGATCCGATCACCGGCGCACCCGGCTCGCATCCCGTCGGCACCGGCCTGGGCGCCGCCAGCGTGGGCACAGCCGGCGCGGCCATCGGGGCCTTGGCCGGCCCCGTGGGCGCCATGCTGGGCGCGGCGCTCGGCGCGGTCGTCGGCGGCTTGGCCGGCAAGGCGGCCGGCGAGGCCGTCGATCCGCCCGCCGAGG
>CALMOL010000023.1:2169-30034 GCA_937871685.1 uncultured Verrucomicrobiota bacterium | reverse complement strand
GCATGGCGTTGCGGGGTTCGACTGCCCATTTAGCAACGCTGGTGCCAGCGCGTGTTTTTTGCCCCTAGATGGCCCCCAAAACCAGAGTGAAATCGAGTGAAAGATTTTTTTGTTCGACGTGAGGGGCGAAGCTTGTGGTGGCACTTTCGGCCGACCTTTGGTAGAAATCGCCGATGCCGAGTCCCTCTGCCTTCGTGCGTTCCACCAAAGTGCTCTCACCCGCTGGCGCGCCGACCGAGGCATTGGGAAGCTCGGAGGAATTCCTCGACTTCCAGCAGCGGCTCGCACGGACGGCGAAAGTGTCGCGTCCAGTGCTGCTCATCGGCGAGCGCGGCACGGGCAAGGAGCTGGCGGCGGCGCGCCTGCACTACTTGTCGCCGCGCTGGGGCGGGCCCTTCGTGAAGATGCACTGCGCCGCGCTCTCGCCGAGCTTGCTGGAGAGCGAACTTTTTGGGCACGAGGCGGGCGCGTTCACCGGGGCCGCGCGCGCGCGGCGGGGGCGCTTCGAGACGGCGAACGGCGGCACTTTGTTCCTCGACGAGATCGGCCTGATGCCCGGCGAGGTGCAGGAGAAGATTCTGCGCGCGGTGGAATACGGCACCTTTGAGCGCGTGGGTGCGAGCGAGCCGGTGGAGGTGGACGTGCGACTCGTGGCCGCGACGAATGCCGACCTGCCCGCGCTGGCCGACGCGGGGCGATTCAAGCGCGACCTGCTCGACCGCCTCGCCTTCGAGGTGCTCTTCCTTCCGCCGCTGCGCGGGCGCGCCGGGGACGTGATGCTGCTCGCGCGGCACTTCGCTGCTCGCATGGCGTCGGAGCTGGAACTGGGCGCGGCGCCCGCCTTCGCCAAGCCGGCGCTCGATGCGCTCCTTGCGCACGACTGGCCGGGCAATGTGCGCGAGTTGAAGAACGTCGTGGAGCGCGCCGTCCATCGCTCCGCGGAAACCGGCGGCAGCGTGAGCGAGGTTTGCCTGGATCCGTTCGCGGCGCCCTTCGCGTTGAGATTGGAGGTCCCACCGACGCGCGGGGGCGACATGCGCGTTCCCGCTCCGCCGCCGCGCGATCCCGCCGCGGACAAGCCGGCGCTTCCTTGCGATTTTTCCGCCGAGATGGACGCCGCCGAGCGCCGTCTCGTGCGCGCCGCGCTCGAGCAGGCCAAGCACCATCAGCGTCGCGCGGCCGAGCTGCTCGGTCTGAGCTACGATCAGTTCCGCGGGCTGTTCCGGAAGTATGGTGGCGAGCCGTGAACGGCGCGGGCTGGGTGCCGACGGGCTTGAGTCCAAGAATTGTCTGGTGAACCTGCGTTTTCTTGGAAAGAATCCACCCATGGCCTCGACCGCCCGTCTTTTCGCCGCCGCCTTTGTCGCCCTGACGCTGACCGCTCCGGCCCCGGCGCTGGCCCAGTTCGTGGGGGTGGTGGGCGACTCCGGCCAATATGGCTTCTTCAACCTGGCCTCTCCCACCAACTCCTACACGCAGATCTCCAGCAACGCCTTTCAGAACATTGCGATCACGGGCCTCACCTCCAGCGGGTCGGGAAGCGCGGGGTATGGCATCGCCCGGTTCGCCGGTTCGGCCGCATTGCTTACGGTCAACCTCGCCACGGGGGCAAACGCGACCGTTGGCACGATCAACGCGGGGTCTGGCCAGGCGGACTACGTCGGGATCGCGTTCAACCTCGGCAACGCCACGCTTTACACGACCTATTACGGCGACGACACGCTGCGGACGCTCAACCCCTCGACCGCGGCGGCGACGGTCGTCGGGGGGACCGGGGCTTCCGAATACTTTCCCGACGTCGGGCGGATGGCGTTCGCCGGCGGCTCCCTGTATGCGACGCTCGACACGCTCGGGACCGGAAGCGGGAACGGGCTTTACCGGCTGAACACGTCCACCGGGGCGGCGACATTCCTCGGCAACGGCGGGGGATCTGCTTCCATCTACGCGAACCTGCTGTCGTTCGGGAACGGGGTGAACCTGTATGGGATCGACTCGAGCAACCGGACGCTCTACCAGATCAACCTGACGAACGGGAACCTGACGAGCCTGGGGACGATCGGCGGGCCGAACGTGCCAGCGTCGTTCGAGGCGGCGGTGGTGATCCCGGAGCCGGGGACCGCAGTCTTGGTCACGGTCGCCGGGTTGGCCGCCGTGGCCGCGCGGCGAGCGAAAGCGCGCCGGGCCAGACGCGGCGCCTGACGCTGACCGCGGCGCTCCGGTCAAAAAACTTCCGGCCGCGCTGGGTCTGCGCCGTTGCGCCGGGGAACGCCGCGCACCATACTCGCCGACTCATGGCAAAAAACGTTCTCGGCCGCGGCTTGGGCTCGCTGATTTCTCCTCGCGCCGGCGCAGGGGCTGCCCCGGCCTTGGCGCCGACGCCGGCCATCTTGCCGATCCAACCTGGCGAGCGCGTGCTGCAGGTGGCGCTCGATGATGTGGTGCCCTCGCCGCTCCAGCCGCGCAAGGAATTCCGCGAGGACCAACTCGCCGAGCTGACCGAGTCCATCCGCGAGCAGGGCATCATCCAGCCGCTCATCGCGCGCAAGGTCGAGGGACGCTACGAGCTGATTGCCGGCGAGCGCCGCTGGCGAGCGGCGCGCGGGGTGGGCCTTGCCAAGGTGCCGGTGATCGTGCGCCCGGCGAGCGACCAGCAGGTGATCGAGCTCGCGCTGATCGAGAATCTTCAGCGGCAAGACTTGTCGCCCATCGAGGAGGCGCGCGCCTACCAGCGGCTCTCCGGCGAGTTCTCGCTGCGGCAGGAGGACATCGCCAAGAAGGTCGGCCGCTCGCGCGCGTCGGTGGCCAACTCGATGCGCTTGCTCGACCTCGACCAAGCCGTGCAGAACTGGCTCGTGCAGGGTCGCCTCACCGTCGGCCACGCGAAGGTGCTGCTCGGCGTGAAGGCGGCCGACGAGCAGCTCGTGCTCGCCGAGAAGGTGCTGCGCTCCTCGCTCACCGTGCGCCAGACCGAGCGCCTCGTCGCCGAGCACCAAGACGCCGGCCTGCGCGGCGCCGCCGACAACGATGGCACACGGCCGGGCGCCGGCGCCGCGACTCCCATCAAGGGCGCGGGCGGAGCATCGAGCCCGCACATCCAGCGCCTGCAGGAGCGGCTGCGCGATCATCTCCAGACCCACGTTTCCATCCGGCCCGGCGAGAAGAAGGGCGTCCTCGAGATCGAATACTACGGCACGATCGATTTGGCGCGTCTCTTCGACGCCATGGGCGTGCCGGAGGCGGAGGACTGAACGCCGTGAACGATCGGCTGCGGAGCACTTCGAATGGCGGGAGCTTTCCCCAGCTCTTTGCGTGCCGATGGCCGACGCCGTGGCGTCGGCGTTCGAGCGGGAACCCCCGCCCCACGCGTCGCCGCGCGTCGCGCGTCGGCTTTGCGCTGGCGTGCGTGCTCGCCTCGGCTCTCCCTGCGTGCGGCGGCGCGGGCATGCCGGCGACGGAGCTAGAAAAAGAGTTCTCCGGCGCACGCGCCCTCGCTCACGTTGAGAAGATGGTGGCGCTCGGGCCACGTCCCTCAGGCACGCCGGCGCTGGAGGAGACGCGCAAGCTGATCGAGGCCGAGCTTCGCGCCGCCGGCTGGACCGCGGAGCGGCAGGAGTTCACCGACCCGACGCCGCGCGGGCCAGTAAAGTTCGCGAACATCGTCGCGCGCTTCGGTGGCGCCGGCCCGGGCGAGCCGCGAGTGATCTTTGGGGGGCATTACGACACCAAGATTTTTGATGCCGTCCGCTTCGTCGGCGCGAACGACGGCGGCTCATCCGCGGGCGCGCTCCTTGAGCTTGCGCGCGTGCTTGCCCGCCGCCCGGCGTTGGCGCAGCGGATCGAGATCGTGTTTTTCGACGGCGAGGAAGCGGTGGATGCCTTCACCGCCACGGATGGTCTCTACGGCAGCCGGCACTACGGGCGCGTCCTGCGCGAGAGTGGGCGGGCACGGCAATTCCGCTTCGGGATCATCTGGGACATGATCGGCGACCGCGATCTCACCGTGACCCTGCCGAGCGACTCGCCCAGCGCGCTGACGCGCGGCCTGTTCGAGGCTGCCGAGGCACTGGGCGTGCGGGGTAAGTGGGGGTTTCTGCCGGGCCCCGCGCTCGACGATCACGTCCCGCTCAATCAAGCTGGCATCCCGACCATCGACATCATCGACTTCGACTACGCCCCCTGGCACACCGCGGGCGACACGCTCGACAAGATTTCCGCCGAGAGCATGGAAACGGTCGGGCGCGTGACCCTGCACTACCTCGCCACGCGGGCGAAGGAGCTGGAATGAGACGCGCGGTGGGCCGGGCAAATGCGGTTGACATTCCAGCCGATGGCGGCTCCATTCCTTTCCCTGCAAAGCACCCGTAGCTCAATTGGATAGAGCATCTGACTACGGATCAGAAGGTTTGAGGTTCGAGTCCTCACGGGTGCGCGCTGGGCTGGAAAGGTGTTCGCGCGTGGGAGCTGATTTGCCAAAGTGAACGTCCAGTTCACCAGCGCGCTGCATGGCAGCGGCGGATAGGGCCGGGTCAATCGAGGCGACCAGTTCGGAATACTGAGCCCACGACTCGGCGCGAAATCCCTCCTCGCGCAGAAAGTCCCGTAGCGCGCGGGCGGCTTCCAGCGTCTGACCGCGAGCGACGAGGATCTGGAACAGGACCTTCCGATAGGGCCAGTGCGAGGGGGCGTGAAACACGGCTCGCTGCATAGCCTCCAGCTCGTCGCCGGAGCCCGAGAGCACCGCCAGCCGGGCGCGCAGGGCTAGCGCGTTTCCGCGAAACCATTCGTCCGCGACGAGCGAGTTGAGAAGCTGGCGTGCTTCAGCGAATTTTCCCTGGTCCATCCGCAGCC
Source organism: uncultured Verrucomicrobiota bacterium (assembly GCA_937871685.1). GTDB lineage: Bacteria > Verrucomicrobiota > Verrucomicrobiia > Chthoniobacterales > SZAS-18 > SZAS-18. The sequence continues at coordinate 25,186 of CALMOL010000023.1, read as the reverse complement.
GCGCGAGGCCGGCCACGGCGAAGCGCTGGCCGGGCGCGAGCGCGAGCGCGCGGCGGAAATGTGCTTCCGCGGCAGCGGGATTCGCGGCGGCCTCAAGCGAAGCAAGGTTGATCCACATTCGCGCCGAACTTCCGCCGGCGGCGATGGTGCGAACGAGGAAGGTGCGCTGGTCACGCCAGTCTCCTTGTCGCACAAATGTGCGTGCTGCCAGCAGTGCAATCCAGATGCCCAGCGCGCCGATGGCGACGTGGTTGCCGAAGCCTTCGAGGCGAAGCCGCGGGACAATGGCCCAGGCCGCGGCAAGCAGCCCCCACGCGAGCGGCTGATAAAGCCAGTGCTCGGCGAGGGTGGCATTGAGAGTGAGCAAGTTGCTGACGGGCAGGTAGCAAAGGAGCGCCGCGCCCAGGGCCAGCCGAACCGCGCGCTGGCGCGCGCGCAGGAGCAGAGCGGCGGCGAGGGCCGTCGCCGCTATTCCACCCACGAGTTGGGCGGCGCTCGGCGGCACAAAGCGTGTCTCGTCGCCTTCGCTCGTTCGCTCCTGCCCGCGCTCCATGCGCAGCGTGGCGGGGAAAGCGATCAGGCCGGCGTATTCCCCCGCGGCGGCCAGAGCGAGGGCAGGCCGCTCGGTCCATGTCGCAGGCGCGTCCGGCGGCGGAGGAATGCGCTCAGCCCCGGCACGCAAGCCAATGTAGGTAGCCAGCACAACGACCAGCAACCCCGCCCAGCGCAGCGTTTCCCCACGCGGAGGTTGGACAAGGACGAGCAGCAGTCCAGCCACGCCCAGCGCTGCCAGCCCGAGCTCTTTTGAGAGCGCCGCGAGGAGGAAGCACAGCGCGGCACCGGCCATGGGAATCGCCTTCCGGCCCACGCCGCCTTGAAGCGATGCTCCCATCGCGTTCAGCGCAAGGAATGCCCACAGCGCCGCCAGTGGGTCGGCCCGACCGGACACGTAGGTGACGGCCGAGGTATGCAGCGGATGCAACGCCCACGCCAGCGCCGCCCACGCCGCGGCGACCTCCGCGCGCGCGCTGGCCCTGAGCACGCGCGCGATGCGCCGACCGAGCCGCCAGAGCGCCAGCGCAGCAAGCGTATGGATCAGGACGCTCGTGGCGTGAAAGAGGCGCGGCTCGAAGCCGCCGAGCGCGTAGTCCACGAGAAACGAGCATCGCTGCACCGGCCGATAAAAATCCGAGCCATGCGCGTCCAGGAAAAGGAAGTGGCCGAAGGCATTCGGAATCAGCCGCCACGAGCGGATGAGCGGGTCGCGCAACACAAGGGCTTGATCGTCCCACACCCATCCGTTCCAGAGCGCGGGCGAATACGCGAGAAACACGGCCGCCGGAAGCACCAGCCAAGGCCAGCCGGTGCGGAGAAAGCCGGGGACGGCGGTGCTCATGGGGCCGCAGCCGCGGCCGGCCGGTGGAAGAGAAGCACGTGCGCCTCGCCGCCACCTTGGCGGACGCGGAGGGCGGCGCGCATTTCCCAGCCTTCGTTTTGCACCATGGCCAGCGCGCGGGGATTTGTGGGAGGATAGAGATCCTGCACCGGCATCGGCGGCATCACGGGGAGCTGGAAGACTAGCAGCCAGTCCACGTTTGCCTCACGCAGCCGCGCCCCCACGCGCGCCGGATCGGCGTCCGGGGGAAATCCTACATGCGGCTGCCCCGAGAAAAAAGCCGTCGCCAGCCTATGATACCAGCTCGTGGCCGCGAAACGACCATCCAAACCCCGCTGCCGCATCTCCGCGGCGACCTCCCGCAGCCAAGGCGACGCCGAATTCCCCAGGCTCCGAGCCGTCACCGGAATCCACGTCCAGGCGACCGATCCGACCAGGGCGGCCAGCAGTCCCGCCCGCCAGCGCCAGTCCGGGAAGGACGATGCCACCCCGGCCGTCGCGGCCAGGAGCAAAGGAAACAGCAAGGAGCGCACGTAGCGCGGCTCATAGGCCACCAGCAAGTAGCCGCCGCCGTAGAGCAACAGCGTGCCCGCAAGCCATGGGAAGCAGGTCCGCAAAGCCTTTCGCACGGTTTCGGCCGAAGCCTGCCGCGCGGCGAGGGGAAGAGTCAACGCCGCCAGCGCCAGCAGGCAAACGCCATCCAGCTCGGTGGCCGTGCGCAGAAGTCCCCAGGCGTTGTCTGTCGCCAAGCCGGCCTGGTGGAGAAAATACTCCCGCGAGGCGAAGGGCGACCAGGGCTGATACGACAGTTGCTCGGGCGTTTCCCAGACGCTGATGTGCGGCGGCGTGGGCACGCCGAACACCACCGGATGATAGCGCGGCACGTCGGGCGGCCCAGCCACGGCGTGGTTGATGGCGCCGGATTTTCCGAACGTCAGCACGCCGTTCTTGGCCGAGAGCACGGCGGTCCAGGCGGCAACCGGCACGAGAAACGCCGCGGTCGCCGCGAGCAGCGCCCGGCGCCGCGCCGCGGAAGGCGCGCCAGGAGGTCGGCGGTGCAGCCACCAGACTGAAAGCGGGAGGTGCAGCGCCACGAACGGCAGCGCGTAGGCCTTGGCAAAGAACGCCAGCCCGCCGAGCGCGCCGGCCCAGCCCCAGCCATGCCCGCGGCGCGCGGCTCGGCGCAGAGCCGCAAAATAGGCGAGCAGGACCGCCGAGAGAATCACGTCCGGCGCGATTACGAAAATCTGGAAGCCGGCCGCCGGCAGCGCCAGCAAGACGAGCCAAGCCGCGCGCCACGGGCGGGCAAGCGGCGTCCATTCCCGGAGAAACCAGCCGGTGGCCGCAATCGAGACGGCTCCCCAGGCGAGCAGCACCGCGCGCGCGGCATCGATCGCATCCATGCCTAGCGCCACGAGCGGAGCGGCGCTCAGCGGCAGCGCGGGGCTCCAATAAAGCGAAATCCCGTCCACCCACTGCCCGGCCGCAAGGTATTGCGCGAGGCGGAGGTAGCAGACGCCATCGGGGTTCAAACGCTCGGCGTTGGCCGCAGCCATGGGGATCGCCACGGCGAGATAGACGGCGAGCGCGGGCAGCAGAGCGGCCAGTTCCGCGAGCGAGGCGCGAGCCGGCGAGGCGGGAGCGGCCGGGAGATTCAAGGCGCGAGCGAAGGGGAGGCGGAGCGGGATTCAATCTCCGCCCGCAGGGCGAGAAATTGCGGCTGATCGGGGCGGGCCTGCAACGCGCGCCGGATGGCGTCCGTGGCGCCGGGCAGATCGCCCGCGCCCAGGCGGGAGCGGGCGAGCAGATACCACACTTTGGCCGGGTCGGAGGAGCCGGGCAGCGCATGGAGCAGGAAGCGCTCCGCCACCTCCCAGTTTTGCTCCTCCAGGGCGATCAGGGCGCTGTTGTTCCAGGCGCCGGCGTGCGTGGGGTCAAGGAGGAGAACGCGCCGGTAGCTGGCTTTGGCGGCGGGGAAATTGCGGAGCTTCATCCAATAGTTTCCGAAGAGAAAATTCACGCCGGAATCGTTTGGGCCGGCAGCGGCGGCGCGTTCGAGCCGGGGCAAGGCCTCCGCCATCCGGTCTTCCTCCAAGAGGACGCGGGCCATATTGAGATCATCCAAGGCTGCCAAACCATCTAATCCCAACGGCCAGAAGGCGAGTGCGCCCGCTGCTGCCACGCCTGCCGCCCCCCCGGTCAGCGCCGCCCAAGACCGCTGAGCCAGTGCTCGCATCAGGAACCAAGCGCCAAGGCCGAGGCCGATGCAGAGGGCTGGCCCCGCGCACAAGCGGTAGCGCTCCGTGACAAACACCGGTAGCAGCGACGCCAAGTGCAGTCCGAGCGCCGCGGCGATCCACCGGGCGGCCGGATAGCGCCAAGCGCCCCAGAGAAGGCCTGGAAGCCCAAAGAGCACCAAGCAGCCAAAACTCAGGCCCGGCCAGATCACGCCCCATTCCCGCAACGGGGTGATGACCGCGATGTCGTCGTATTGGAAGGCGCTCCAGTAATTGCGCACCTTCCGCCCGAGCAGGGCCAGCCACTCCGCGGGGTGTTCCCGAATATAAGTCCGCGCCTGGGCAGTCCAGTAGGCGCTCACCTCGGAGCGGAGGAGCGGCCGACCCGCTTCCTTCTCGGCCACGCGAATCGAGTCCTGGAGCATCCCTTCCTGGCTTGATCGCAGGCCCGGCGGGAACCGCGGATAGCCGTTGGCTCCCGCGTGGTTGCCGATGAAAAAATTGATGCCGGAGTGCGCTGACAAGAACACCGGGTCGCGAGCCGCGAAATAATTGTGGGTCCAGGCAGGCGCGGCCCCCAAGGCGACTCCGAGGGCGAGCAGGGCCAGCCGTCCGGCCGCGGTCGCCCACGGCGGTCGCGTGGCTTTCCAGCCGAGCAAAGGAAACAGAAAAAGAAGATTGGCAGAAAGCAGAGAGCCGAAGCCAAGGAACGCTCCCCAGCTGAGCGCCCTGCCGGCCGCGGCCAGCGGCGCAGGCGCCACGAGCCGGCGCACCACCAACCAGAAGGCCAGCACGGCTAGGGTGTTCGGCATCAACGAGGCCGCCAGCGCCGCGGCAGGCCGGAAAAAGATCCACGCGGCCGCCGCGCCCGCGGCCACGAGCGGCGGGACGGCGCCTTCCGCGAGATCACCAGCGATGATGCGAAGGACCGTCTCAAAAATGACAAATGCCAGGAGCGCATCCGCCACAGCATTGATTAGAAGCCCCGGCCAGACGGGATCGCCAAAAGCGGTCTGCCAACCAGCCAGACAGAAGGGATACAGCGGCAGGCCATAGAACGCCTTTCCATCCGTCCAGATGCCTTCGGCAATTCGCGCCGCCCACCCCAGGTAGTAGGCGCTGTCGCCGCGGTTCTGGTCGAAGAACGGCGACGACTCCATCCGGACTAGCGCGCCGAGCCGCACCAGCAGCGATCCCGCAAAAACCGTCAACCCGACGACATGGCGCAGGCTCCGCGGGAAGAATGGTTTCATGGATGGGGGGCAGCCGAGCCGTCGAAATTGAAAAAGCGAGCCGGCCGGCTGGCCTGCGCAACTCCGGCTGCTGCCATGCATCTTCCAGAACGCAGGGATCGCGCCGCCTACGGCCGCCGGAATGAAAACGCGCGCCGAACGCTCCTTGCCTGGTGGCGATTTTCTCTTTCTCCGGGAGCAGGAACTACTAGCGCAGTGTCTGGATTTCCTGGAAATCTTCCCTGGCACAGGCTCTGCTTATCCTTCGTCTGCCCAATTCGGGCTGCAATCATCATCCATTCGCAATCCTGCATTCCATGAAATCCCGCACCCTCCGCTCCTCCAAGGGTTTTACCCTGGTGGAAATCATGATCGTCGTCGCCATCATCGCGCTTCTGGCCGCCATCGCCGTGCCCGGCTTCCTGCGCGCGCGCAAGCGCTCCCAGGGCACCACGATGAAGAACGACCTGCGCCTGATCGACGCGGCCAAAGACCAGTATGCCATCGAGCAGAACAAGGGCACCACTAGCCTCGTGCCCAACTGGGCCGACCTGACCCCTTACTTCAAGCCGGGCTCCAAGCTACAGAGCCAAGCTTCTGGACTCGACCTGTTTGGCAACACCTACGTCATCGGCGACCTGAGCACGACGCCAAAGGTCAACGCGACCACCTACGGGCAGCTGTCCGACGTGTGCGACACGGCGTTCTGGTCGCCGTTCAATCAAAATTAATAAACCAAGGCCGTCTCTTGGCGCAGCTTTAGATCTTGGACGCCCGGCCCCTCATAGCCGGGCGTCTTTTGTTGAAAGCCGTGAACAAGTTACCTTGACCTAGCTCTTGTTTTTCATGAGCCGCCGCCTCGCCGCGCGCGGTTTCACCTTGGTGGAGATCATGATCGTGGTGGCGATCATTGCCCTGCTCGCCGCGATCGCGACCCCCGGTTTCCTGCGCGCCCGCAAACGTTCACAGGCCACCAGCGTCAAAACTGATCTCCGTCTCATTGACTCCGCGCTTGACCAATACGCCCTTGAGTTTTCCCGAACTGATGGGCCTGTAGCCTTCGATGTCGTCACGAAATACCTGAAACCGTCCACCCGCCTCGCCAATTCCAGCGGCACGGACATGTTCGGCAACGCCTTCTCTCGCATTCAGATTGGCACCACGCCGACCGTTCATCCAACCACGAGGGCGATGTTCTCTGACGTGTGCGATGATGCCTTCTGGTCGCCATACTTGCCTTGACATCAAGCTCCCTGGCTGCCCGTCCTCCGGTGATCCGGACGGCGGGCAGTTTTTTTTCGCTTCCTGCCCCCGTGAGTTTGCATCGACATCTGTCGTCTCGTTCCTTTCTTTCCCCGCAGGCTGCTCCTGCCCGCGTGAGGTGGGGACTGCTGGCCGCCTTGGCTGCCTTGGGATTGACATGGCTGCTCTATCATCCGGCGCTTGACTATGGGTTTGTCAACTACGACGACCCCCACTTCGTGCGCGACAACCCCGCGCTGGCTGGCGGCCTGACCTGGGAAAGCATCCAGTGGGCTTGGACGGCTAACCTGATCACGCCGGACCGGCAGGTAGAATATTGGATGCCGATCACCCAGTTGTCGCGGCTGCTAGATTTCCAATTATTCGGCGCGGACGGCGGCGGCCATCATCTTCAAAGCCTGCTTGGTCATGCGCTGAATGGCTGGCTGGTATTTCTTCTCTTCCTCCACGCCACCGGGGCAGGAGCCCGAAGCGCTGCGGTGGCGCTGCTCTGGTTGCTGCATCCGCTCAACGTCGAAACGGTGGCGTGGGTTGCGCTGCGTAAGGATGTGCTGGCCGGAACCTTCGCCTTGCTGACCCTGCTGGCTTGGGCGCATTACGCCCGGCGTCCCCGGAGGCTCCCTTATCTGCTTGCGCTGCTCGCATTCATCGGTGCGATCCTTTGCAAGCCGTCGGTGGCGGCCTTGCCAGCGGTGATGCTGGTGCTGGACTGGTGGCCGGTCCGCCGGACGGAGTGGGCCAACCTAGGTCGCGGCTGGATGCAGTTGCTGGCAGAAAAAATCCCCTTCCTCCTGCTTGCGGCGGCCATCGGCTGGCTCACTCACGCCAACCACCGTGATCTTGTGATGGGAGGCGGGCGATATGATTACTCCTGGTTCGATCGCATCCGGCAGATGCTGGCCGGATATTCAGGTTACGTGGAGAGAGCGATTTTCCCAAACCAGCTTTGCATCCTCTACCCAGCGCGTCCGCCTGAGGAAATCCCGCAGCTGGACGTGGCCCAAGGCGTCGTGCTGCTCGTGTGCCTGACGGCGCTGACCGGGTGGCTGGCGTGGCGCGGCCACCGCGCTGCTGCCGCGGGCTGGCTGTGGTTCGTGGCACTGCTATTGCCGGTCAGCGGTCTGGTGCAGTTCGGGCGTCAGGCGCTGGCCGATCGTTATGCCTACATGGCACTGGTTGGATTTCTCGCGGCGCTTGTTTGGCTCGCGGCCGATACCATCAAGGCGCTAACCGCACGGCGCAGGTGGAAGCAGGCATGCTGGGCGGGTGGCGCGTTGGCGGTTCTGGCGCTTGCGCTGGCATGGAAGAGCCGCGGGCAACTGGAGACTTGGCGAAACGATTACACGCTGTGGGGTCGCGTGTTCGAGACGGAGCGCGACTGCATAACCGCCTTTACCAACTATGGGACCGCCTTGAATGCTGATGGCCTTTACCGTGTTGCCGGAACCTACCTGACGGCCGGCCATAAGGTTGATCCCGAAAACGTCGAGCAGATCGGGCATCTCGGCGTCTATCACGCCGCCTACGGGGACGCGGCGCACGGCGCGCGTTTGTTGGACACTGCCCTGCGGAACCGTCCGCTCAACATCCGCTACCACACATGGTTCATCCATTCCCTAGCGCGGCTGGGACGCATAGCTGATGCGCGTTTTGCCACGGCGCGTCTAGAGGCGATTCGGGGCCGAAAGTTCCTGCGAACTGGTTTAGACCTGTTGGCCTCGGGGTATCCTGAGGCGGCGCGCGAGCAGTTTGCACAGGCATTCTCTGCCTGCCTCGGCCTCCGGCGCAACCGGCCCGGCCAACCCGCGGAATTCCTGCCGGCGGCCGACTGGACTCCCGTCTTGCGCGATGCGTTGGCGTCGCAGCCAGTTTCTGCGGACATGCGTGCCTTGCTCGAGGGTTACGGAGCTTTCCTGCGCTCTCAGGCAGCGGAATCTGCCGAGATTTTCCAGGGTGTCGCAGAGCGTCAGCCTACCTGGGCGGAGCCTCGCTGGCGGCGCGCGACTTGTCTTGCGCTACTTGGCAATAAGGAAGAAGCCGCGCGTGAAGCGGCGGCCGCAGCAACGTGCACCCAGGCTGATCCTGATGGCGCTGCCGACTGGCAACTTGCCCGTGATGTCCTTCCACCTGTGTTGACGACAAAGCCCTCGTTCTCGCCAGAATAACTTTTCGATGGCTTCTCTATCCAACGCGGCTCCTGCTCCGCAACCAAAACCACTTCACAACCCGACCCACGTCCTCATCGTCGGCGCCGGGCCGGCCGGCTTGTGCGCGGCGGCCGAGCTGACTGAAGCCGGCCTCGGCGTCACGGTGCTGGAGCGCGACCCGGAATACGTCGGCGGCATCGCGCGCACCGTGCGCTACAAGGGTTGGCGCTTCGACATCGGCGGGCACCGCTTCTTCTCCAAGAACGAGGAAGTCACCCGCTGGTGGCGCGAGCGCTTGCCGGGCGAGTTTATCTCCGTGCCGCGCCTCTCGCGCATCTTCTACCGCGGCAAGTTCTTCGACTATCCGCTCAAAGCCAAGAACGCGCTCCTCGGCCTCGGCTTCTTCACCTGCGTTGCCTGCGTCCTCTCCTATTTCTGGCGCAAGCTCTTCCCGATCAAGCCGGAGAAATCTTTCCGCGACTGGGTCACGAACCGTTTCGGCGACCGCCTCTTCTCCATCTTCTTCAAGACCTACACCGAGAAAGTCTGGGGCATGCCCTGCGAGCAAATCTCCGCCGACTGGGCCGCGCAGCGCATCAAGGGCCTTTCGCTCACCACCGCGATTTGGAACGCCATCGTGCCGCAAAAAAAGAAGCCCGGCCAAGCGCTCGTGAAGACGCTCATCGACGAGTTCGAGTATCCCCGCCTCGGCCCCGGCATGATGTGGGAGCGCACCGCCGCCGACATCCAAAGGCAAGGCGCCTCGCTGCACATGGGCGAGGAAGTGAAGCGCTTCGAGCGCGACGAGAACCGCGTGCACGCCGTTGTCACGACGAATCGCGAGGGCCGCGAGCAGCGCTGGGAAGCCGACTCCTTCATCGTCTCGATGCCCCTGCGCGAGCACGTCCTCGCCTATGACCCGCCGCTCGCTGCCGCGGCTGTTGCCGCCGCTCGTCGCCTGCAATACCGCGACTTCCTCACCGTGGCGCTCATGGTGCGCGGTGACAATCTCTTCGCCGACAACTGGATCTACATCCACGACCCCGGCGTGAAGCTCGGCCGCATCCAGAACTTCAACAACTGGAGCCGCGAGATGGTTCCTGAGCCGGGCACCACCTGTCTCGGCCTCGAATACTTCTGCTTCGAAGGCGACGGCCTCTGGACCATGTCCGACGCCGACCTCATCGAGCTAGGCAAGCGCGAGCTGGAGAAGCTGGGCCTCGTGCGCGCCGCCGATGTCTTCGACGGCGCCGTGGTCCGCATGGAAAAGGCGTATCCCGTCTATTACCCCGGCTACGACGCCGACGTGGCCACCATTCGCGCCGCCGTGGAGAAGCTGGAAAACGTGCAGGTCGCCGGCCGCAACGGGATGCACAAATACAACAACCAGGACCACTCGATGATGACCGCCTTCCTCGCCGCGCGGAACCTCAAGGGCGAGAAGTGGAATGTGTGGGACGTGAACACCGACGCCGAATACCACGAGGGCGGCGAGTCCTCCGCCTCGTCCGCCGGCCGACAGGTGCCAGCGGCCGTGAACGGCTGACCATCGGAAGGCGAAGGAAGTCGAATCCTCGTTTCGAGCCGGAGAAGCGTTGCCCGCGGCGGCGCGCTCTCTTCATTCCGCCTCATGCCCGAGGCCACGCCGTTACGCCCCGCCGTCTTCCTCGACCGCGACGGCACCCTCATCAAGGACGCCGGCTACCTCGCCGATCCCGCCGGCGTGCGCCTCCTGCCCGGCGCCCGCGAGAGCCTGGCCCGCTTGCGTGCCACCGGCTTCGTCCTCGTGATCGTGACGAACCAGAGCGGCATCGGCCGCGGCTATTACAGCGAGAAGGAATTCCACGTCGTGAACGCCGCGATGCTCGCCCTTCTCGACGCCAACACGATCGCCGCCACCTACTTCTGCCCCGATCATCCCGACCGCGCCACCGACCGCCGCAAGCCCTCGCCTGGGATGCTCTGCGAGGCCGCCCGCGACCACGCTCTCGACCTCTCGCGCTCCTACATGGTCGGCGACCGCCGCGGCGACATCGAAGCCGGCCGTGCGGCCGGCTGCGCCGCGGGCATCCTCGTTCGCACCGGCCTCGGAGCAGCCGAAGAGTCCACCGTTGGCGCTGACTTCGTCGCCGCCGACCTCGCCGCCGCGGCCAAGTGGATCATCGCTCGCGCGGCTGCTCCCGAAGTGTCGGACCCAGTCTAAATCTTCCTGCCATCTTCCATTCTCCATCCTCTCGGTTCTTCCCCCGTGCTCCTCGCCGTCATCCCCGCCCGCTGGGCCTCCACGCGCTTTCCCGGCAAGCCGCTGCGTCCCATCGCCGGCAAGCCGCTCGTGCAGCATGTTTGGGAGCGTTGCCGCGAATCGCGCCGTGTAGACGCCGTGGTGATCGCCACCGATGACGGACGCATCGCCAACGCCGCGAAATCTTTCGGCGCCGACGTCGCCCTCACCTCGCCCGATCACCCGAGCGGCACCGATCGCCTCGCCGAGGTCGCGCGCCAGCGCTCCGATGTCACCCACTTCCTTAACGTCCAAGGCGACGAGCCCGCCGTCCCGCCTGCGCTCATCGATCTCCTTGCCGACGCCCTCCTCGCCGATTCCGCGCCCGGCATGGTCACCGCCGCCACGCCCCTGCGCGACGCTGAGGAGTACGCCAATCCCAACTGCGTGAAAGCCATCCTCACCGCGAACGGCGACGCCCTCTACTTCTCCCGCGCCCCGATCCCACACGGCGCCTTTGCCAATGGAGCCCCCATCCAGCCGCCGCGCGTCTTCCGCCACCAAGGCATCTACGGCTACGCGCGCGACTTCCTCCTCCGCTTCGTTGCGTGGCCGCCCTCGCCTTTGGAACAAACCGAGCGCCTCGAACAACTCCGCGCCCTCGAAAACGGCGCCCGCATCCGCGTGCTCGTCACCGATTTCGCCTCGCCCGGCGTCGATTCCCCCGACGACATCCCCCGCGCCGAGGCTGCCCTCGCCGCCTTACTGAAAAAGTAGCCACGGAGGCGCGGAGCCCACGGAGAAGGACGACGGCTGGCCGCGCCAGCCCGCCGCCCTGCCGCACCAATGGGGCGCATGCTCCACGCGACGCCCCGCCCGTTCCGGTGCATCGTCCCGGCTTTTGCTAATCCCCACCTCTCCGTGCCTCCGTGGCTAATCTTTCCGTCTCTGTGCCCTCTGCGCCTCTGTGGCTAATCCTTCCGATCATCTGATATGAAGCACATCTTCGTTACCGGCGGCGTCGTCTCCTCCCTCGGCAAGGGCCTTGCGGCCGCCGCGCTCGGCTGCATTCTCGAGAAGCGCGGCCTGCGCACCGTCCTGCAGAAGTTCGACCCATACCTCAACGTCGATCCGGGCACCATGAGCCCTTTCCAGCACGGCGAAGTTTATGTCCTCAACGACGGCACCGAGGCCGACCTCGACCTCGGCCACTACGAGCGCTTCACCTCCTCGCTCCTCACCAAGCGCAACTCCCTCACCTCCGGCCAAGTCTATCTCTCCGTCATCGAGAAAGAGCGTGCCGGCGCCTACCTCGGCGCCACCGTGCAAGTCGTCCCCCACATCACGGATTTCATCAAGGAGCGCATCCGCGAGGTCGAAGCGGAGAACCCCGAGGCCGCCGTCCTCATCACCGAAATCGGCGGCACCACCGGCGACATCGAGGGCCTGCCTTTCCTCGAAGCCATCCGCCAGTTCATCCTCGAGCGCGGCCCCACCAACGCCATCGTGATGCACGTCACCCTCGTGCCCTACATCACCGCCGCCGGCGAGCTCAAGACCAAGCCCTCCCAGCAGAGCGTCGCCAAGCTGCGCGAGATCGGCCTCCAGCCCCAGGTCCTCATCTGCCGCACCGAGCACCCGCTCGATGGCACCATCCGCCAAAAGCTCTCCACCTACTGCAACGTCCCGCAGAAGGCCGTCATCGAGATGCGCGACGTGCCCAAGTCCCTCTACGAGGCCCCCCTCATGCTCCAACGCGAGGGCCTCGACGGCGTCGTGTGCGAGCTCCTCCGCCTCGACGACGCCCCGCCCGCCGCCACCATCGAATGGGAAAAGTTCGTCCGCCGCGTCGTCGCCCCCCGCCGCCACGTCAAGGTCGGCTTCGTCGGCAAATACACCGACCTCCAAGACGCCTACAAGAGCGTCTATGAGTCCCTCACCCACGCCGGCGCCGCGCACGATTGCCGCGTCGAGACCGTGCGCATCGCCTCCGAAGACCTCGAGGCCGGCCCCGAGGCCGTCGAGCGCCTGCTGGGCGACGTGAGCGGCATCCTCGTCCCCGGCGGCTTCGGCGAGCGCGGCATCGAGGGAATGATCGCCGCCGCGCGCTACGCCCGCGAGCACGAGATTCCCTACCTCGGCCTCTGCCTCGGCATGCAGATCGCCACCATCGAGTTCGCGCGCAACGCCTGCGGCCTCGCCGGCGCCAACTCCGTCGAGTTCGACGCCAAGAGCCCGCACCCCGTCATCACCCTGCTCGAAACGCAGAAGAAGGTTAGCAAGAAGGGTGCAACGATGCGCCTGGGCGTGAGCTGCGCCGTGCTCACCCCCGACACGCTCACCGCGCAAATTTACGGGCGTCCCGAGGTCAGCGAGCGCCACCGCCACCGCTACGAGTTCAACATGAAATACCGCGAGCAGCTCGAAGCCCAGGGCTTCCGCATCTCCGGCACCTCCCCCGACGGCGTCCTGGTGGAATTGATCGAGTTGCGCGGCCACCCCTACTTCGTGGCCTGCCAGTTCCACCCCGAGTTCCAGAGCAAGCCCAATCAGCCCCACCCCCTCTTCCGCTCCTTCGTCGGCGCCTGCCTCGGCCACGGGCAGGGTGGGTAAGGACCGCGGCGTCGCCGCCCACCGGCGCAGCTCATTTTTCCGCCGCGTCTGCCAGTCGGAGCAACTCGCAGGTCCAGCCGTAGGTCTGGCTGGCGGCGGGATCCAGCCCGGTGCGATCGTCCAGTTGCCGCAAGGCCTCGACCGCGCGGCGCAAGTCCTCCAGCATTGCCGCGCGATCGGCTTCGCCGAGTGTCCGCGGCGGCGCATCGCGCAAGATTTCCCACCGGCACCCGGCGGCGATGGCGAACAGGCGCGCCCACGGCATCTGCGCTTCGGTCGCCTGCATCTGCGGCCGGACGACCGCCAACTCTTGCCCAAACGCCGCCAGCGCCTCGGGCCACGCTTGGCGGCGCTGCTGGACTTTCCCCAGCCTTTCCCAGACGACGGCGAGATTGTTTTGCAACTGCGTGCTGCGCGGGTCCTGCCGCGCCAGAAGCTCGGCCGTCGGCCGGGCTCCCTGGTAGGTCGCGAGCGCCCCGTCCAGGTCGTTTTGCTCCCACAAGACATCGCCAATCCGGGTCACCGCAAGGCACAGCTCGATCTGCCAGATCAGCATGGCGGCGTCACGCTCGATGAGCTTGTCCAAGACGGCGCGCGCCTCCCGCAGGTGCGTCAGAGCCTCGTCTGGGTTGCCGCGACTGGCCAGCAGATCGCCGATGCGGTAGAGCTGGCGGGAAAGGTCGCCTTGCCAAAGCGCGTTGCGCGGGTCGCGCGCGGCGAGGGTGCGGCTGAGCGCGAGCGCGGAGCGGTAGCTGGCTAGCGCCTCGTCGGGCGCGCCCTGGGCCTTTTGCACGTCGCCCAGCATCAGGTGGACATAGGACGTCTCGCGCTGCCAGATGGCGTTCTCCGGGTCTTGCTTGGCCAGGCGCCGATAGATTTCCAGCGCGGCTTGGTGCTGTTGGTGCGCCCCGTCAAGGTTGCCCTGGATCTGAAGAAATTCTCCGTAGCGCATGTGGCACATGGGCAAGTCGCGCTGCCAGGTGGCGTTGTCCGGGTCGCGCTTTCTCAGCAGCTCGAGGAGATCGAGCGCCTCGCGGATGGTCTCGACGGCCGCGGTCAAGTTCCCGCGTGCCGCCTGCATGTCGGCAACCCGGTTGAGCGCGACCGCGAGCTTGTGCCGCCCGTCGTCGGCAGGGTCCAGCTCGCCGGCGCGCCGGAAAAGGGCGACCGCCTTTTGGTAGGCTTCCAGCGCTTGGTCCAGCTCGTTGCGCGCGTGGAGCATGGCGCCCACGTTGAACCAGCTTATCGCCACGTCGCGCTGCGCGGAGGGACGCGAAGGATCCGTCTGCAGGAGCCGCTCGCGCAGGGCGAGGGACTCGCGGTTGACTTGGAGGGCGCCCTCGGAGTCGCCCCCCATCGACAGCGCCATCGCGGCTTGGTCGCAGCAAGTGCTCAGGTCGCGCAGCCACAAGGTGTTGTTCGGTTCGAGCTGCACCAGGCGCCGCTGGATCGCCAGCGCCTCGCGGCTGCGGGCCAGCGCGCCGGGCGCGTCGCCCTTGGACAGAAGGGAGATGGCCTGGTTTTGATACAGGGCCGAGCGCCGGCGCAGCAGCTCCGGCGGATCGTCCTCCCGCGCGAAGCGGCGGTGATAAGCCTCGACCTTCTCGTTGATCCCGGTCATCAGCGAGAGGCGGCCAATGGGTTCCAGCTGGTCGCGCAGCTTAAAGGTCATGAACTCGACGAGTTCTTCCGCCCCCTCGCGCGCGGCCACCGCGCGGTCGCGCTGCTCGCTGGCGGCCTTGGCCTCACCGTCGGCGCGATCCCGCTGCGCCACGGCCGTCTGCTCGGCGCTCGTGGCGCGCGTCGCGTTCTGCACCGCGAGGACGGCGGCCACGCTGGCGGCGGCAGCCAGCACGAGCGCGCCGACGAGGACGCCCTGGCGGATGCGGACGCCTCGCCGTTGCAGTTGGCGCGACGCCCCCAGCAGAGCGCGCTCGTCGGCGCGCAGGGCAAACAGGGCGCTTTCCTGCACGTCTTCCGCGTCCCGCAGGCGGCGGTCGCGCAGGAGCAGGCCGCGGTCCTCGCCGGCCTGCGTCCACTCGGCGGCGGCCGTCTCCAGGCGGCCACGCGCGGCGAGCAGGCGGCGATTGGCCTCCACCCACCGGGCCAGCTCGGGCCAGTGCGTCAGGAGCGCCTCATGCGCCAGCATCACGCGTGCGCCGGTGGCGGTGCCGTCGGTGGCCAGGAGCTTGGCGTCCACGAAGGCGGCGATGAAGCGCGCGGCCCCTGGCGCGATGGCCTGCGCGGCTTCGAGCGGGGCGCGCCGCCGGGTGGCGGATCCAGCGCCATCGTCCTCCCCGCCGACTTGCACCAGCTCGGCGAAAACGTGCCGGCCGGCTTCCTGCTCGTGCGGTTGCAACGCGGCAAACACCTCGCCCGCCGCGCGGGCGATGGCCCCCTCCAGCCCACCCATCGCCGTGTAGGCGGCCCAGACCAGCGCGCGCTCGTCCCGTTGTTCCCACAGGCGCTGGAGGCAGAATTGGAGCAGGGGCAGCGCCTCGGGGTTTCGCCCCGCCTTTTCCAGGATCTCCTCGCTCAAGTCCTGCGCGGTCTCCGGGTGGCGCTGGAAGCCCAGGCCGGCCGCCATGGCCGGGCAGCGCACCATGCGAGCCAAGTCCTCCGGGCGCGGCGGGGTGAGGATGTAGCCGCCCCCGGCGGCGCGCACCAGGCGCAGCAGGTCCGGGTGCCGGGCGATGCGCGGGAAAAACTCGCTGCGCATCGTGGCGATCACCCAGGCGCCGCCCTCGGCCAGCGCGGCCAGCGCGGCGAAGAAGGCGTCTCTTCCCGCGTCATCGAAGCCCTCGGCGGTGAACGCCTCTTCCAACTGGTCGATCTCCACGAGCAGCCGCGTGGCGGTGGGCAAGCGCCCCGCCGCAGCCGCCTCCGCCGCAAGGGCGGCATGGATCCTGGCGGCGGCCGTGGCCGGCCTGAGGGAAAAGTCCTGCGCCAGACCTTCCGCGGCGGTGCCCTGCGGCAGCGCCGCGAGGAGCGCGTGCGCCAAGCGCTCCGTCAACGCTCCCTCGCCTTGGCCGGGCAGCAGCGTCGCGCGCCACCACGTCTCGACGCCGGGCAGCCAGCCTGGCTGCGTGATCCGCGGACCGATTCCCGCCCGCATGAGGGAACTCTTGCCGCTGCCACTGCCGCCGTAGATGAGCAGAAACGCCCCGCCGTTTCCCTTGTCGGCCTGCGCGCGCAACTGGCGCAGCACCTCGCCGGCGCTCTTCTCCCGGCCGAAGAAGAGCGGCGCGTCGGCGGCCTCGAAGGCGGCGAGCCCCTTGAAGGGAGAGCCTTGCAGCGGGATGGGCTTGAGCACTTCCTGGGTCGCCGTGAGCCGCGGTAGCCGCGCGACGACGGCCTTCTCCAACTGGGCCTCGGCGGCGTGCTGAAACTCTTCGAGCGTCGCATAGGCATGGAACGCGCGCCGGATCGTCCCGTCGGGGTGCAGCATGAAGCGCCGCCAAAACGCGTCCAGCTTCTGCGCCTGCTCCGCGGAATCATCGGATCCGCTTGCTTCCGCCGGGTGCCCGGGTGCAGGGGCCATGCGCCGGAAGATGAGCACGTCGGGGAAGGGCGTCTCCTCGCTCTTGCCCTCGGCCTTGGCGCGCCGCCTCGCCTCGTAGCCGGCCACCGCGTCCTCGATCTCCCACTCGGTGCCGCTTTGGAAGCGCGTGCCGTCGGCCTTCAGAAACTGTGGCGGCATCAGCGAGCCGAGGCGCCGCCACAGGACGCTCAGGACCACGTCGCACTCCGAGGGGCGCACGATCTCCTCGTTGAAGTGTCCGGTGGCGCGCACCAGCTCGCTTTCCCACAGCACCGAGTCCAGGCGCACGAAGTTCCAGTAGCGTGCCTCGATGCGCTCGACGACGCGGCCGACGATCTCGCGCTCCTCGCGCACGTCGCCAGGGGAGGACACGAAGACCTTGAGCGTTTGCATAGGTGGAAACGAGTTCAGAAGCGCGGGCATGTCCGGCACCGCACGCCGAGGCTGAAGGTCTGGGGCGGCACAGACAAGGGAAAAGCGAGCGGCGTGAAATCCTCGGCGGGGAGTCAGGATTTTCGCGAGCTACAAGT
The DNA here is from genome assembly GCA_937871685.1 of uncultured Verrucomicrobiota bacterium. Classification (GTDB taxonomy): domain Bacteria; phylum Verrucomicrobiota; class Verrucomicrobiia; order Chthoniobacterales; family SZAS-18; genus SZAS-18. Next base: position 8,006 of record CALMOL010000023.1, on the reverse strand, counting down.
CGGACCGCTGAAAAGCCGAGACGGCGCGCTGGTCGATCTCTCACCAAAGACGGACCTCTGGAGAGTCATCCCTCCCCATCGATGGGTAACTCAGCTGTCCAGCCACAACGAAGATATGTCCGATGGCAGAAGACGCTCTGCCTCCAACTGAAGACGAGCGTCTTCTCGCCGAGGACAATCATCCTGGACGAGAGGATGGTTAGTTCATCGCGGAGGATGGCAGTCCCTTCGCAAGGGATGCCCATCCTCCAGCCCAGGCAGCCAAGATGTTGCTCCGCGCGACGCTGGGAGCGTCAATGTCCGGCGAATTGTGAGGCTGGCCTCGGGCAAGGATGCGACAGAGGACACAAGTCCGCGGCGCGCCGGACAACGAGCGCAGGCGAGTCGAAATGGTGCGGCGGTGGTAGAAACGGCCGGCGAGGTTCCTGATTCAGAGGGTTGTCGGGCCAAAATGACCCGACGGCCGATGAGATCGGCCGGCGGGGTTCTTCCTTCAGGAACTCGCCCGGCCTAGGACGAACGACCTCTTCTTGAATCGGGAATCCCGCCAGTCGACCCGAGCCGCAGACTTCTCGAATCGGTGACCTCGGTTCTCAATTCAGGAAGTGCGGTTACCGAAATCGTAAGTGAGGTTCCCGACTCAGGAAGCGAGGTTCCTGAATCGATAACCGCGCTTCCTGATTCAGGAACCGCACTGACCGTTTTGGTAACCTCGGTTCCTGAATCGGTAATCTCACTTACGGTTTCGGTAGCCTCACTTATCGATTCAGGAACCCCACTTACAGGTTCGGCAACCTCACTTACCGGTTCAGGAACCTCGCTGATGATTTCGGTAACCTCACTTACGGTTTCTGTAACCTCTTGGGCCGATTCGGGAAGTGCACTTCCTGAATCAGGAACCTCGCGGGCCGTTTTGAGAACTTCCTGGGTAGAATCCAGAACCCGACGGCTGGATTCCGCAACCCCTTGGCGAACTGCGAAGCCGCGGGGCGGATACGAAAACCGGCGGAGGTCGATCTCAAGACCAAGCGCACTCTGGAGATCGCCGCGCGGTGGGCCTTCCACAGCGGCCTCCTCTCAGCCAAGACCGCCGTGGCCGGCCAATCCGGCGAGGACTCCAACGAGATCCAGGCCCTGGGTCGCAAGAAGAAGTCCGAGCGCAAGAGCCTGCCCCGCAAGACAAAGATGCCGCCGAAGCCTTGAGCGGCGACAACCAGTAAACTGGCCAAGCGACTCTTGATCTCTTGGTTCTCGGTTCCGGCCCTCCCCAGCCGCCGGACGGAACCCCCGTCCGGCGGCTTGTTTTTCCAGGGACTGCCCTGGGTTCGACGCGAGATGATTGGATGTCGGTCGATCCGGCACGAGCCAAGCGGGCAACCCTCGCTTTCTACGCCGACGGCAGGCCGCCCGCCGGCGGCGGGCCGGTCGCTTGCGGCGCCCAGGGCATGGCGGACAGGGCGCTGCGGAAGGTTTCCGGCCAGAAGCCCGGCTTGATGTTGGGCGTGCGAAACCTTTCCACCGCCGTGGGGTGCACGTCTTCCCACCTCGCCTTGGCCTGTGTCGGGCCGAGTTCGCGCCAGACGCCGCTGGTCGAGTGGCCAAGCACGGCCAGGACCTTATAGAGGACGCTGAAGGAATCGTGTGCGTTGGCGAGCGCGTTGGCGGTGATTTTTCCGACGCCGGCCTCGTCGAATTCAAGCCCGCACGCCTTCACCTTTTCAATCATCCACATCAGCGCCACGTCCGACAGGCCGGCCTCCGCGTAGCCGCCGCCCACGTCGGAGTGCGAGCCGGTGAACCACATTTGCTCAAGGCATTGGCCCTTGGCCGCCCCGCTCTCCGTCTGCTCCCACAGGGCAGGCACGAACTCCTTCCGGTGCTCGTGGATGGCGAGCGCGTGGAAGGCGTTTTTCACGTAGGAGGAAAGCTTCACGTCGTGAAACTGCCAATCGAGGCCGTGCATGAGGCGGAAGCGGCCGTCCAGGCCGGGGATGCCCATGGCGCCGACCGTGTCCCACACGCCGATCACCTCGATCTCCTGCTCGTCATGGTGGGCGTGTTCCTTGCGGAAGGCTCGCATCCTGGGCGAGTCTGGGGCCGTGTCCTCGTCGTAGGAGCGGTAGTGGGCGACGGCGGCGTCTTCCTGGCCCTCGTGACCCCGCCGGAGAATGCCGCAGCAGCGGATCAGCCCGGTGAGGCTGCGCACGGTGTAGGCGCCGCGGCTGAATCCGAAGAAGTGAAGCCGATCGCCCGGCTCGTAGTTTTGTATAAGGAAGCGGTAGCATTCGCGCACGTTTTCGAAGAGGCCGGCGCCGAAGGCCCCGCCGGTTAGCTGCTGGCCGAAGTTCGTGCCGACGCCGGCGTGGTAATGGACGACCTGCGGCGTGCCGGCGCGGTCGGCCGGCAGCAAGGCGGTGGCGATCTTGCGGACGTTGGTGGGACACGGGGTGCCGTGATCCGTCTCGTCGGCGGTGTTCCAAGTGCCGTCGGCACAGACAATCAATTTCCTAGGCATGGATAAAGGGGGGCAGCTGGTTTCGGAGGAATCGTGGCGCTGGCCGCGGCGCGCGCTTGCCCCGAGGCCGAAATCAGGGTGCCGCGAGCCAGATTCCTGTTCCAGCGGGCCGCTTTGGCAGGCGGCAGAGATTCGGTGCCCACGGACGCGCCGCTTTTCCGACGGGATCGTGCAAGTCCGGGTGCGTCGGGTGGGGAGGCGGCGCCGGAGAAAGCTGATCTGCCTGCGTTGTCCACGGCGGCTCACGAGTTTGCCTGCGCGAGCTGCACGAAGAACTTGAGCGAAGCCGGGTTGGCCATCGCGCCGGCGCTGGCGGCCTTCTCGGGAGGCTGGCCGAGGAGGATGCGCTTCACGGGCACCTCGAGCTTCTTGCCGTTGAGCGTCTTGGGCACCTCGGGGATGGCGATGATCTCGTCGGGCAGGTGGCGAGGCGAGAGATCAACGCGGATGCGGGCGCGCAGGGCGTCGCGCAACGCGTCGCTTAATCCGACGCCCTCGCGGAGCACGATGAAGAGGAGCAGGCGGCCGTCGCGGCCGAGCGCGCCGGTGTCCACCACGAGAGAATCGGCGATCTCCGGCAACTCCTCGACGACGCGGTAGAACTCGCTCGTGCCCATGCGCACGCCGCCGCGGTTGAGCGTGGAATCAGAGCGGCCATAGACCACGCACGCGGCGTCGCCGGAGGTGACCTTGATCCAATCGCCGTGCCGCCACGCGCCGGGGAAGTGCTCGAAGTAGGCGGCCCGCAATTTTGCGCCGTCGGCATCGTTCCAGAACTTCACCGGCATCGAGGGAAAGGGCTTGGTCAGGACCAGCTCGCCCACGGCATCGCGCAGCGGCCGGCGCTCCTCGTCCCAGGCCTCGACGGCCGCGCCGAGGCCGCGGCATTGGATCTCGCCGGCGCGCACGGGGCGCTGCGGGTGCGAGAGGATGAAGGCGGTGCACACGTCGGTGCCGCCGCTGACGGAGCCGAGCAGCACGTCGGGCGAGACGTGCTCATACACCCACCGGAAGCCTTCCGGCGGCAGCGGCGAGCCGGTGGAGCCGATGGCGCGGAGCGCACCGAGTTCGCATTCCCCGCGCGGCGAGATTCCTTCCTTCATGCAGGCCACGAGGAACGGCGCGCTGGTGCCGAAATAGGTGACCTTGTTCTCCGCGCAGAACGCCCAAAGGGCGCGCAGGTCTGGATATTTTGGCGAGCCATCATAGAGCACCACCGTGGCGCCCACGACAAGGCCGGAGACGAGGAAGTTCCACATCATCCAGCCCGCGGTGGTGAACCAAAAGAAGCGGTCGCCCGGGCCGAGGTCGAGGTGAAGCGCGAGCGCCTTGGCGTGCTCAAGGAGGATGCCGCCGTGGCCCTGCACGATCGCCTTCGGCGCGCCGGTGGTGCCGGAGGAATACAAGATCCACAGCGGATGCTCGAAGGGCACGCCCTCGAAGCGCAGCTCCGCGCGGGCGTTCGCCGCGAGCAGCGCGGGCCAGGATTCCACGGTGATCCCGGCGCGGGTTTCATCGGGCCGGCCCGGCTCGCTTCCCGCGCCGAGGCCGCGCACCATCACGACGTGCGTGAGCGTCGGCAGTCCGGCGGCGATCTCACCCACGCTGCCGTGGCGCTCGAAGGCCTTGCCGCCGTAGCGGTAGCCGTCCACGGCCACGAGCACCTTCGGGCCGATGAGCGAGAATTTCTCGACCACGCCGCGCGCCGAGAGCTCGGCCGGGCAGGAGGTCCAGATCGCGCCGAGGCTCGCCGCGGCGAGGAAGGCGACCACGGTCTCGGGGATATTTGGCAGGTAGCCCGCGACGCGGTCGCCGGCGCGCACGCCCATCGCGCGTAGCGCCGCGGCGAAGGCCGCCACCTGCGCGGCCAGCTCGGCGCGCGAGAGCGAGCGGGCGTTCGGCGCGCCGTCGGGGCCGGGCTCGCCTTGGAAGAGGATGGCCGGGTGATGGTCGCGACGGCGGAGGGCGTGCTCGGCGTAGTTTAGCGTGGCGCCGGGGAACCAGCGCGCTCCGGGCATGAGATCGGCATCGACCAGCGGCTCGGCGGCGCGGGAATGGAAGAGGATCTCGAAGTAATCGGCCACCGCCGCCCAGAACGCGCCCGGCTCGGCGACGGACCATTCCCAAAGCTCCTCGTAGCCGGGGAAGTCGTGCCCGCGCGCGGCGAGCCATTCCTCGAAGCGCGCGAGGCGACAGTCGGCGGCGCGGTCGAGCGGCGGCTGCCAGAGGATTTCACCGCGGTTGGCAGGGGCGGGGGAGGACATGGAAAAGAGAGGAGGGAAGGACCGAGAAGATGGAGCCGAGCGAAGCGAGACGGCTAGGGTGGAGGGAGCAACATGGCAGCGGGCGCCGACTTCGCGCGACAGAGCGGCGAGAGCCAGCAGGGCGAATGAGGCCGGCGCCGAGGGGGCGAACCGCTACCACGCAGCAGGGAGGCTTTCCAAGCTCGACATCGCTGCGCACGTCGGATGGGATGGGCGCAGATGATTGGATTTATCCTCGTTGTCGCCGTGACCTTCGCGCTCTGCGTGGCGGCCTACGGCGCGCTCGTGCGACGATTCGTGCCGCCGGAGGATCGCCGATGGTTGATGTTGCTCTGCGCGCTGATCATCCCGATGCCGGCGGTGATGCTCTACGGCGTGCGCCTGCCCCTGCTCGACCGGGCAGTGCGCGCGCTGGTGGACGCGGACTCGCCGCTCCTTCCGTGGATCCGGCTGTGCTACGCGCCGCTGACCGAGGAGCCGGCCAAGCTCTGGCCGCTGCTGCTCGTGCCGGTTTGGGCGCGGCGGACCACGGCCGAGAATGCGCCGCGCGTGGCCTTCGCGCTGGGCCTCGGGTTTGGGCTGGGGGAGGTGCTGATGGTCGGCGCGCTGGTGGCGATGTCGCCGCTCGTGGAGAAGGCGCCCTGGTGGCAGTTCGGCGGCTTCGTTGGCGAGCGCTTCCTTGTGTGCGTGTGCCACGCGTTTTTTGTGTTCGTGTCCGTCGGCGCGTGGAAGCGGTGGCGCTGGCCGGGCGGATTGGCGGCAGGCCTGCTCGTGGCGATGATCCTGCACTTCTCGCTCAACGCGCCGATCCTCTTCGCCCGCTGGGGCTGGCTGGGGCCGAGCCCTGTGGTCCAAGGGGTGGCGCTTCAGCTCTGGGTGCTCGCCTTCTATGCCGCCGGGGTGGTGCTCTTTGCGCGGGCGCTGATTGGCCGCGGGGGCACCGCCGGCCAGCTCATTTTCGGCGAGGCCACCTGCTCCGGGTGCGGCGTCACGTATCCGCGCCCTTTCTTCGGCTTCAACCTCGGCCCGAAGCGATACGAGCGTTGCCCCGCGTGCAA
>CALMOL010000023.1:0-2159 GCA_937871685.1 uncultured Verrucomicrobiota bacterium | reverse complement strand
GCTGTGAGATGCTCGCTTCCCCTGCCTCCCCCGCGCCGGTGGTGCTGATGGTCTCGCCCACCGGCGCGCGCCGCACGAAGGCCGATCACCCCGCGCTGCCGATGACGCCCGACGAGATCGCGCGCAGCGCCGCCGCGTGCGCCGCTGGTGGGGCGGCGATGATCCACCTCCACGTGCGCGACCGCGACGGCCGCCACACGATTGATCCTGACGCTTACCGCGCCGCGCTCGCCGCCATCGAGCGAGAATGCGGCGCGGACGGCATCGCCGTGCAGGTCACCTCGGAGTCCGCCGGCCGCTTCGGGCCGCGCGAGCAGGAGGCGGCCGTGCGTGCGCTGCGGCCCCGCGCGGTGAGCATCGCGGTGCGCGAGGCCGTTCCCGCGCACGACCTCGACGCAGAGTCTGCTGCCGCGGAATGGGCGCGCTGGATGGCGGGCGAGGAGATCGCGGTGCAATGGATCGTGTATGCGCCGAACGAGCTGGAACGGTTCCTCGACCTGCGTCGCCGCGGCATCCTCGCCGACGGCCCGCGCACGACCCTGATGCTGGTGCTCGGCCGCTACGTGGACGCCGTGGGCGGCGAGCCGCGCGGCCTGCTGCCATTTCTGGCCGCGCTGCCGGGGGATGTCGCGCTGCCGTGGATGATCTGCGCGTTCGGCGGACGCGAGAACGCCTGCGTGCTGACCGCCGCCGCGCTCGGCGGCCATGGTCGCGTCGGCTTCGAGAACAATCTCCAACTGCCCAACGGAACCATTGCCGCTGGCCCCGAGGCGCTCGTGGCCCAGGCCGCGGCCAGCCTGTCGGGGATCGGCCTGCGCCCGGCGAGCGTGGCCGAGGCGCGGGCGCGCTTCGGCGGATGAGCGCGAAGGCATCGCCCGAAAAATCCGTTTGAAACCCGGCCGGGCCGTGCCACTTTCCTCTCCGCAGTGAACGGGGTCTTAGCTCAGTTGGTAGAGCGCCTCAATGGCATTGAGGAGGTCAGGGGTTCGAATCCCCTAGGCTCCACCACCCTGAAAGTGGCGTTGGGAGAGGCCTACTGTGAACGGGTTCCCCCATGTTCACGGACGTCCATCGGCGCCTTCGGTGAGACTCAGGCGGAAACCAAGTCGGAGTCCTCCATGGTCAGGCCAAGCGCGCGATCTTGCGCTGAGCCGAGTGTTTCGCACCCACGCTCCGATAGAAGCATTTGGCTGCTTCGTCGTGTTTGGTCTTGCCTCGCTTTTGCGGACCGGTGGGAGTGCCTCAAATGAGAGTAACAAATTACTTCACGCTCCCTACCAGAAGCCGGAGGCGTCCAGCTCCTTCTGAGCGGGGGCGTCAAGTATATTATTGCCCAAATGAGCACGAGGCCATTGGAGACGCACATGGCGTTGAAACATCAAACGCTGTTCTCTTCGAAAAGGCTTGGCAACGCCGCGGCAGGATGTTCGCCACCGCGGCCGCCACCTGGTCGGCCAGAATCTGGAAGATCTCGAAATGCCGCGGGCGAAAGTTGCCGTGCTCCAGCGCGTTCAGCCACAGCGTGCCGATCACGCGCCCGCCCGCGCGCAGCTCGGCCACCAGCGATTCCTGGAGGCTCAGCTCGCGCAGCACCGGAAAGAAAGGGTAATCCATCTCGCGCATGCGCTGCTTCAGATCCCCGAGGACGGGTCTGCCCTCCTGCGCCAGCCGTTCCATGACCACCGCGACGTAGGAGCCGGGGTGCACGACGTGGCCGTGGCCTTCGGCCTGCAGGCGCAGGTTGCGCTCGGAGTCGTCCCAGCCGCGCTGGGTGACGGCGAGGTCGTAATGATGCTGGCCATCGGGTTCGACGACGAGGATGCCGGCGTCATAGAAGGGATGAGCCGTCGCGCCTTCTCGCGGACGGCGGCCAGCAGCTCCACCGCGTTGCGCGCGGTGGCGATGTCGCCGGAGATCGAGAGCAGCAGCGCCTTCTCGCGCTCGCGCGTGAGGGCCGTCCGGCGGCGGCCCGGACCGTAGTCATCCGCGGCCGCGCCGTCGCCTAGGTTGCCCCGCGCGCCGGCCGCGGGCCCGACGTGGAAAAGTTCTTCGCCGACCTGCTCGCTTATCTGCGGTCGGACGACGTCCGCAAGCGCATCGCCGAAACGGGCCGGCGGCTGCCGCTCGGCGGCGCCCCCGTGGAGGCCGCCGCCGAGCCG
>CALMOL010000022.1 GCA_937871685.1 uncultured Verrucomicrobiota bacterium | reverse complement strand
CCCGCTGGACCAATTCGCTCGGCATGCGCTTCGCCGCCGTGCCGGGCACGCGCGCGCTCTTCTCCGTGTGGGAAACGCGCGTGCGCGACTTCGGCGCGTTTGCCGAGCGCACCGGCTTCTCAACCGAGGGGATGACCATGATGACCCTCTCTCGCGCCGGCTGGCAGCTCACCGCCCACTCGTGGCGCGATCCCGGCTTTCCGCAAGGCCCCGACCATCCCGTGGTCGGCATCCGCTTCGATCACGCGGAAGCCTTCTGCGAATGGCTCACGCGCACCGAGCGGGCCGCCGGCCACATCGAGCCGTGGCAACGCTACCGCCTGCCCACCGACCTCGAATGGAGCGCCGCCGCCGGCTTGGGCGCGGAGCCCGGCCGCACGCCCAAGGAGCGATCCGGCAAGCGGCGCGTCTTCGCCTGGGGCACCGCGTGGCCGCCCCCGCCCGGCGCGGGCAACTTCCGCGGCGAGGAATCGCGCATCGGCGCCGAGCCCCCGGACAAATGGCGCGTCATTCCCGGCTGGCGCGACCCCTTCCCGCGCACCGCGCCGGTCGGCTCCTTCTCGCCCAACGCGCTGGGCCTGCACGACCTTTCCGGCAACGCGTGGGAAATGTGCTCCGACGCCTTCGCCGCCGATCCCAACGACCGCGTGCTGCGCGGCGGCTCGTGGCGCAACGACGCGCCCGAGGACCTCTCGCTCACCCGCCGCGAGGACACGCAGAGCGACAGCATGGACTGCATCGTTGGGTTCCGCTGCGTGCTGGACCTGGGCCGCTGAGAAAGGAAGCGAGGCCAGGCCCCGAAGGGCTGGCGCGGCGTCGGCGCCCATTCGCTTGCGGCCCCTCTCCCGCGGTGGCGGAAGGGCGGGGGCCTCGCGGAAAAATGAAGGCGGTTGGGTCGGCGGGAAAGCCGAGGAAGTTGCGTGGTGCCCGTCATCCCGACCTCCACCTTCCGACCGCCGCGCTGGCTCCGTGGCCCGCACGCGCAGACGTGCTGGCCCACGCTCTTCCGCCGGCGCGGCTTGGTCGCGGCGCAGCGCATCGAGATTCCCACGCCGGACGACGACGCGGTCGAGGCGGACTGGTGGCGCGGCGATGCCCCCGGCCCGCGCGTGCTCATCCTCTCGCACGGCCTCGAGGGCTCCTCGCGCTCGAAATACATCGTCGGCTTGGCGCGCGCGGCGCGGCGCGAGGGCTGGGACGCCCTGGCGTGGAACTACCGCGGGTGCGGGTGGCGACCGAACCGCCAGTTCCGCGCCTACCATTCCGGCGACACCACGGACCTTCGCGTCGTGATCGCCTGGGCCGCGGCGCGCTACGAACGCCTTGCGCTCGCCGGCTTCTCGGTCGGCGGAAACGTTTCCCTTCGCTACCTTGGCGAGGCGCCGGCCGACGTGAGTCCGAAGGTCGAGCGCGCGCTGGCCTTCTCGGTCCCGTGCGATCTCGGCGCGAGCGCGCGTCGCCTCGCTGCGGCCGACGCGCGCGTGTATCTCGCGCGCTTCCTGCGCAGTCTGAAGGCCAAGGTCCGCGCGAAGGCCACAAAATTCCCCGGCCGTTTCGATCTCGGCCGCCTGGATGAATCGCGCGACTTCATCCATTTCGACGAGCACTTCACCGCGCCGATGTTCGGCTTTGCCGGCGCGGAGGATTACTACGCGCGCGCCTCGTCCGCACCCGTGGTGGGCGCCATCCGCGTCCCGACGCTGCTCGTTTCCGCGCTGGACGACCCGTTTCTCACGCCCGAGTGCTTCCCTCGCGCGGCGGCCGCGGCGAATCCGCACCTCACGCTCGAAGCCACCGCGCGCGGCGGCCATGTCGGCTTCGTGGACTTTGGCGATCCCCTCGGCCGCTACTGGTCCGAGCGCCGCGCGCTCGAATGGCTGAGCGCGGGCGCAGCTCCTTCGGCCCCGCAGCGTTAACGGCCCGGTGCCGAGCGCCCAAGCACCGCGGCGGGGAAGCCGAAGCTTGCCCCGCCGCGGCAGTCTTGGGCTAGCGTCCTGGCGCGTGGTCCTTGGCCTGCCCGCCGAGGGAGCCGAGGCCAACGAACAAAGGGTGGCACCTCGCGACGGCGCCCTCGTTCAGAGCCCTGGCTAGCCCGTCGGGGACCTCATGATCGTGGATTCTCCGCGGCGCTTCGCGAGGGTGCGGGCCATCGAAGTCTCATGACCGCACCCTTTCCCTTCGACAACACCTACGCCCGGCTGCCGGAGCGGTTCTTCGCGCGCCTTGCCCCCACCCCGGTTCGCGCGCCGACGCTGATCCGCCTGAATCGGCCGCTCGCCTGGGACCTCGGCCTCGACGCGGACTGGCTCGCCTCCGAGGAAGGCGTGGAAACCCTCGCGGGCAAGAGCGTTCCCACTGGAACGGAATCGATCGCGACGGCCTACGCCGGCCATCAATTCGGCGGCTTCGTGCCGCAGCTCGGGGACGGGCGCGCCATCCTGCTGGGCGAGGTCGTTGACCGGAACGGCCTCCGGCGCGACATCCAGCTCAAGGGCTCCGGTCCGACCCCCTTCTCGCGCCGCGGCGACGGCCGGGCCGCGCTCGGTCCGGTGCTCCGGGAGTATGTGGTGAGCGAGGCAATGGCCGCGCTCGGAATTCCCACCACCCGCGCGCTCGCCGCCGTGCTCACGGGTGAAAAAGTGTTTCGCGAGGAAGCGCTGCCCGGCGCGGTGCTGACGCGCGTCGCGTCGAGCCACATTCGCGTCGGCACGTTTCAGTTCTTCGCCGCTCGCGAGGACACGGAGGGCTTGCGGCTGCTCGCCGATCACGTCATCGCCCGGCATTACCCGAAAGCGGCGCAGGCGGAGAATCCCTGCCGCGCGCTGCTCGACGCGGTGATCCACGCGCAGGCCACGTTGATTCCACAATGGCTCCTCGTCGGGTTCATCCACGGCGTGATGAACACCGACAACACTTCGATCGCCGGCGAAACGATCGACTACGGCCCGTGCGCCTTCCTCGATGCATACGATCCGGCAGCCGTTTTCAGCGCGATCGACCACCACGGACGCTACGCCTACGCGAATCAACCCGTGATCGCCCACTGGAATCTGACGCGACTCGCCGAATGCCTCCTGCCGCTCCTCTCCGGGGACGAAGCGCTTGCCATCGCGCAAGCGGAGGAAGCGCTCGGCGCGTTCGCTCCGACCTTTGACAACGCGTATCGCGCGGGACTGCGGCGGAAACTCGGCCTTCTCTCGGAACGAGACGGAGACCCCGAGCTCGGGCGAGATCTTCTGCAACTCATGGCGGCAGACGGGGCTGACTTCACGCTCACCTTCCGCGCCTTGAGCGAGGGGGCGTCGGATGCGGCCGGCGAGCTTCCCGCCCGGAAGCACTTCAAAGACCTCGTCGCCTTCGACGCTTGGGCTGCCCGCTGGCGCCGCCGGCTGGCACCGGAAGGCATGGACGATGTCGTGCGGCAGCAAGCGATGCAGGCGGTGAATCCTGCCTACATCCCGCGCAACCATCGGATCGAAGCCGTCATCCGGGCCGCCGTGGACCGAAACGACTTCGGTCCGTTCGAGGAGCTGCTGAGCGTCTTGTCGAAGCCCTTCGAGCACCGCGAATCCGACGCGGACTATGCCAAGCCTCCCGAAGCCAGCGAGCGAGTGCACCAGACCTTCTGCGGGACGTAGGGAAGTAAACACGCCGAGATCAGCGGTGCCGCAGATAAGGTATGTTCCCGCGCGTTTCACGCGGTAGTGCCTGGGAGCGCCGGCATTTTCGAAGCCTTGATGGACTCGAGGGTCGGGCTCGACTTCGCGCCGCGAATGGAGACGCACACCGCTACCTCCCCATCCGCCGCACCGGCGCCGACCACACCGCCGGCCGCGCCCCGGAGGGATCATCCTCCTGCACGCGGTAGAACCGCGCCTCTTCGCTCGCCCCGGGCGTGGGATCGGTCCAGGTGTTCGTCGTCCCCACGGCTTGCGTGGTCCACGACTGGAGATCAACGCTCGTTTGCACGCTGTAGGTGCGGCCGGGGACCGGGTTCCAGGTCAGCGTAAAGCTGCCGGCACCATCCGGCGCGACCGTCGTGCGCAAGCCCACCACCTCATCCATGCGCCTGGCGAAGGCAGCTCCCAGCGCCTGCTGCCCGCCCGCGTTGAAGTGCAGGAAGTCCGAGTTCATCGTGAACTCCGGGCCGTCCGCGCTCACGAGATAGGCGCCCGGCACCATCGCGGCCACGTTGGCCTGCTGCTGGCGGATGATCAGGTAGTTCGGATAATCCGGATCGCTCGGGTTGGAATACACCGTCTGGCTGCTTGAGATCTGGCTCAGGAAAAACGGCAGGCCCGCGCCAAAGGTGGCGCGCACGTCGGCGATGAAGGTCGTCAGGTTCGCCCCATAGGCGTTCACCGCGGCTGCGCCCGCGTCGATGTCGGACTCCCCCTGCACCCAGATCATGCCCACGACCTTGATCGCGGAGGTGGGATACGCGGCCGCCAGCTTCGCGAGCCCCGCCGTGACGGTGCGTTGGAACGCGACGTAATGCGTGCCGTCGCCCGTGGTCGTGGCGTCGCCGCCGGCCTTCCAATCGGAGATCAGCGTCGAGCCACCCTTCGCGTATTTGATGATCGCCAGCCCATGACCCGGCGATTGGCGGATGAGCCCCGACAACGTCGAGCCCAGCGTGACCTCGGGTCCGAAGCCCCCGGCCGGCATCTGCGTGGCGCCGGGGCGCAGCGTGGTGAGCTGGCCGAGCGTGCCGTCCCCGTTCGCCGCGGCGCCGAAGGTGTAATAGTAAAACGGCACGTCCGCCTGCGGCTGCTGGAGAATTGCGGGCAGGCCGCTGCCGGCGGCGCGACCGTCCGAGTTCGACTGGCCGCCTTGCAGCACCACCTCGATCACCCGCGGGGGCACCGGCGGGTCCGGCGGCTGCGGCGGGGTGCCGCGCTGAATCTTCAGCACCGGCTGGCCGGTGGCCGCCTCGCGAGAGTTCCACGCCACGCCGCCGGTGTCCGAGGGATCCTGCTCCGCGACCACGAAGGTGACCACGCGATCCGCATCCGCGGTGATGAAGTCAAACACCGGCCCCGACGCCACGTCGAAGGCCACGTCCACCGTGCCGGCGGACGCCCCGGAGGCGAAGGACGCCAGCACCTGCCCGTTGCCGTAGAGATCCGCGGTCTTGAGATACTGAGAGAGCGTGCCCGTCGCCGCGGTGTAGCCGGTGACCACGGCCGGCGCGTTGTTCCAGGTCATGGTGGCCTCGTCCCAGTTCTCGCCGTTCACCAAGCCATACACGTTGAAGCCCTTCGCGTAGGGCAGGTTCACGGTCATCTCCATCCGCAGGCCGGTCACGGTCGAGAGATCCACGCCGCCGAGGTTGAAGCGCACGAACGCCACGCGGATGCCGTTGGCGTTGTTGGCCACGATGGTCGTGGCCGTGCCGTTCGGCGTCGTCGCCGCGCTGTTCCGCGGATAAGTGTCCGCGTTCGCCAGATACGGGGTGACGCTGTAGCCCTCCGTCGTGGTCACGGTCAGCACCGGCTTGCCGGCGGCGGCCTCGCGGCTCGCCCACGCGGTGCCGGAGTTGTCGGCGGGATCCTGCTCGGCGATGACGAAGGTCACGATGCGGTCCGCGTCCGCCCGCACGAAGTCGAGCACCGGGCCGTTGCCCGCGTTGAACACCGTGTCCACCGAGCCCGCGGCCGCGCCGCTGACGAAGCTCGCGAGCACCTGGCCGTTTTGATAAAGGTCCGCGGTCTTGAGATACTGGCTCAAGGTGCCCGGCGTCGTGAGGAACGAGGTCACCACGGCCGGCGCGTTGTTCCACGTGAGGCCGCCGGTCCCCGTCTCGACCCAATTCTGGCCGTTCACGAGCCCATACACGTTGAATCCCTTCGCGTAGGCCGTCGTCACGGTCATCTCCAGCTTCAGGCTCGCGATCGTGGACGGATCGATCGCGCTCAGGTCAAAGCGAAGAAACGCCAGGCGCACGCCGTTGCCGTTGTTCGCGATGATCGTCGGGTCGCCGCCGGAGTTGGCGGTCGGCGTCGAGTTCTTCGGATACGCGTCGGCGACGGGGTTGAGCGGAATGGTCGCGGCGCTCGTGGAAGCGACGGGGAGAAGCCAAGCGGCCGCGAGGGCGGCGACGCAAAGGCACGACGGGAAAAGTCGGCTCGGGGGAAGCATGGGGGGAACGGAGGCAACGCAACGACCCTCGCCGCGTCAATCGGTTACACCGCAATTGCAAATGACTCGGGCCGCGCGAAAGGACTGGAATCCGCGCCGGCGCCAGCGGGCGAAATGCGTAAGCGTTTTCCCCCATGCCCGCTGACGAGGCCATCAAGCATCGACGAGGGAATCTTGCCTATTCCCCCCAAGCGCTGAAACGCTTGGTGCGAACCAGGGCTTCGCCAGCGGACGCGCTCGGCCCGCTGGGGGCGGTCGCTCCTGGGACCGCTGGCATCCCTGCCGGC
>CALMOL010000021.1 GCA_937871685.1 uncultured Verrucomicrobiota bacterium | reverse complement strand
GGCCGCCGGAGCGTTCGCCGGACTCCAAGCCGCCGCATTCCCCGCGGTGGCGCAAGGTCATTCTCGCCGTGCTCGCGCTGGCCTTGGTCAACGCCGGGGCCTGGTGGCTGTGGCGTCGCTCGCACCCGAAGACGGAGGGGCCGCTGGAATTGCAGGGCAACGTGGACATCCGCCAGGTCTCGCTCGGCTTCCGCGTCGGCGGGCGCATCCAATCGGTGCGCGTCGAGGAGGGCGACGCCGTCCGGGCCGGCGATCTGCTGGCGCAGCTCGACGAGGGCCCCTACAACGACATGGTGCAGCTCGCGCAGGCGCAGCTCTCCTCCGCCGAGGCATCGCTTTCAAAGCTGCTCAACGGCTCGCGCCGCGAGGAGATCGACCAGGCCCGCGCCCAGGCCGCGCAGGCCCAGGCCTCGCTCGTCAACGCCAAGTCCACCTTCGAGCGCCAGCGCGACCTGCGCGGGCGCAACGTCGTCGCCCAGGCCGACCTCGACAACGCCGTGGCCGCACGCGACTCTGCCGCCGGCCAGCTTGCCTCCGCGCAGGCCGCGCTCTCCCTGCTTGAGGCCGGGGCGCGCGCCGAGGACATCGCCGGGGCGCGCGCCGAGGTGGAGCGCAACCGGGCCAACCTCGCCGCCGCCCAGCGCAACCTCGCCGACTGCCGCATCCTCTCGCCGGCCGACGGCGTGATCATCACCCGCGCGCAGGAGCCGGGCGCCATCGTGGCGGCCGGCGCGGCCGCGTGCGCGCTGAACCTCCACTCGCCCATCTGGGTGCGCACCTACGTGGGCGAGCGCGACCTGGGCCGCGTCCGGCCCGGGATGAAGGCGCGGGTGTTCACCGACACGCGCCCCGGAGAGCCCATCGAGGCGCAGGTGGGCTTCATCTCGCCGGTGGCCGAGTTCACGCCCAAGGCCGTCGAGACGCGCGAGCTGCGCTCCGATCTCGTGTATCGCCTCCGCGTGGTGGTGGACAAGCCGGGGCCCTTCCTGCGCCAGGGGATGCCCGTGACGGTGCGGCTGGTGGAGGAGAATGTGCGATGAGGGAGCCACACCGCGCTTGGTTGGAACGTTCCGGTTCCTGCCGGCGCGAGCCGGCTTTGGAGTGCGCGAGCTTGCTCCCGCTTTCCTGCCGCTCCGCCGGCAAGCGAGCCTCCGAGCTTCGATTCGCCGCACCGCCTCCTCGCCGTCCGCTCATCCCGCGGCGCGGCCGGCAGGAGGGCGGGAGCAAGCTCCCGCACTCCAAAGCGCGCCCCCGCGCGCAAGACCGTGGCCGCGTGCCCTATCCAACCGGAGGCCCTCGGCGATGAGCGATTCCGCCGTCCTCGTCGAGATGCGCGGCCTCACGAAGCGCTTCGGCCCCGGCCGGCCGGCGCTCGACCGGCTCGACGCCCGCATCCTCGGCGGAACCATCACCGGCCTCGCCGGTCCCGACGGCGCGGGCAAGACCACGCTCCTGCGCATGATCGCGGGCCTGCTCGATCCCACCGAGGGCGAGCTGCGCGTGCTCGGCGTGGACCCGCGCGAGGACGCGGAGGAGATCCATGCCCGGGCCGGCTACATGCCGCAGCGCTTCGGCCTTTACGAGGACCTGAGCGTGCAGCAGAACCTTGACCTCTACGCCGACCTGCGCGGCGTCCTCGGCGAGGAGCGGCGCGAAACCTTCGGGCGCCTCCTCGGCTTCACGGACTGGGCGCGCTTCACCGACCGCCGCGCCGGCGCGCTCTCGGGCGGCATGAAGCAGAAGCTCGGCCTGGCCTGCGCGCTCATTTCCAAGCCCGAGCTGCTCCTGCTCGACGAGCCCGGCGTCGGCGTGGACCCGATCTCGCGGCGCGACCTTTGGAGAATGGTGGAGGACCTGGTCAAGGACGGCGTGGGCGTGGTGTGGAGCACCGCCTACCTCGACGAGGCCGAGCAGTGCGAGACCGTGATCGTGCTCAACGAGGGCCGGCCCGTCTTCTGCGGCCCGCCGGGCGAATTGACGGGCCGAGTCCGCGGCCGCGCGTGGGCCGTGCCCGTCGAGCACGGCCGGCGGCGCGCGCTGTCGAAGGCGCTCCAGTCCGAGGAAGTGCTCGACGGTGTGGTGCAGGGCCACCGCCTGCGGCTGGTGCTGCGGGGAAAGGCGCGGGACCGGTGGGATGCCTCCGAGGCCGGCTTGGAAGGAAAAGCCGAGGCGGCGGAGCCGCGCTTCGAGGACGCGTTCATCGACGCGCTCGGCGGCCCGCCGCGCGGCCCCTCGCGCATCGCCGAGGCCATGCGCCAGGTGCCGCCCGACGATCATCCCGTGATCGAGGCGCAGGACCTCACGAAGCGGTTCGGCGACTTCGCCGCGACCGACGGCGTGAGCTTCACGGTGCCGCGCGGCGAGATCTTCGGCCTGCTCGGCCCGAACGGCGCAGGCAAGTCCACCACCTTCAAAATGCTCTGCGGCCTGCTGCGGCCGACCTCCGGCCGCGCCCTCGTCACAGGCCTGGACCTGGAGCACTCCGGCTCCGAGGCGCGCTCGCGGCTCGGCTACATGGCGCAGAAGTTCTCGCTCTACGGCGACCTTTCGGTGCGGCAGAACCTGGAGTTCTTCGCCGGCATCTACGGCCTCCCCCGCGCCCGGCAGAAACCAGCGGTGGACGGGATGCTGGACGTCTTCGCCCTGCGCGACCAAGCCGACGAGGCGTCCGGCGGCTTGCCGCTCGGGTTCAAGCAGCGCCTCTCGATGGCCGCGGCCCTCATGCACGAGCCGGACGTGCTCTTCCTCGACGAGCCCACCTCGGGCGTGGACCCGCTGACGCGCCGCGAGTTCTGGAAGCACATCAACGGCCTCGTGGAGAAGGGCGTCACGGTGCTCGTGACCACGCACTTCATGGACGAGGCCGAATACTGCGACCGCATCGGCCTCGTGTATCGCGGCAAGCTCATCGCGCTCGGGCCGCCGGATGAATTGAAGGCAAAGGCGCGCACGGACAAGAACGAGAGCCCGACGATGGAAGACGCCTTCATCCACCTCGTGCAGGCGTGGGACCGCGAGCAAGGCGGCGACCGGAAGGAGGGCAAGCCATGAAGGCACCGTCCCCCGCTCCGTCGCGGGCCGGCGCGTTCTCGCCGCGGCGCCTCGGCGCGCTCATCCGCAAGGAGAGCATCCAGATCGTGCGCGACCCTTCGTCGATCCTCATCGCCCTCATCCTGCCGGTGGTGCTGCTGTTCCTCTTCGGCTACGCGGTGTCGCTCGACTCCACGCGTCTGCGCCTCGGCGTGGTCCTGGAAGAGCGGACGGTGGATTCCGAGAGCCTGCTCGCCGCCCTGCGCGACTCGAAGTATTTCCTCGTCACGCCCGGCGCCTCGCGCCGCGAGGCCGAGGCCGACCTGACGGCGGGCCGCACGCGCGGCCTGGTGGTGGTGCCGGTGAACTTCTCGCGCTACCTCCTTTCGGGCGGGACGGAGGGCGCGCCGCTCCAGGTGATCGCGGACGGCTCCGAGCCGAACACGGCCAACTTCGTGCAGAACTACGTGCGCGCCGCCGTGGGGGGGTGGCAGCAGGCGCGCCTTTTGGAACGCGGCATCCTCGTGCCGCCGGCGCGTGTCGATCTCCAGCCGCGGATGTGGTTCAACCCCTCGCTGGAGAGCAAGAACTTCCTGGTCCCGGGCTCCATCGCGATCGTGATGACCCTGATCGGCACGCTGCTCACCGCGCTCGTCGTGGCGCGCGAGTGGGAGCGCGGGACGATGGAGGCGCTGATGGCCACGCCGGTCTCGATCCAAGAGCTGGTGCTCGGCAAGCTCGTCCCCTACTTCACGCTGGGGATGGGCTCGATGCTCTTCTGCACGCTGGTGGCCACGCTGGTCTTCGGCGTGCCGCTGCGCGGGTCCGTCGTCGCGCTCGCGCTTGTCACGGCGGTGTTCCTCGTCTCCGCCCTCGGCCTGGGGCTGCTGCTCTCGACCCTCGCCAAGAGCCAGTTCATGGCGGGGCAGGTCGCGCTGGTGATCGGGTTCCTGCCGGCCTTCCAGCTTTCCGGCTTCATCTTCGAGATCTCCGCGATGCCGCGCTGGATCCAGGCGATCACCTTCCTGTTCCCGGCGCGCTGGTTCGTGCAATCGCTCCAAACGCTGTTCCTCGCCGGCGACGTGCCGGCCGTGCTCTGGCGCGACGGCGCGATCCTCGTGGGCTTCGCCGTGCTGTTCGTGTTCCTCACCTCGCGAGTCACGCGGAAGAAGCTCTGAACCATGTTCCAGCGCATTCGATCCCTGGTCGTCAAGGAACTGCTCGCCACGCTGCGCGACAAGAAGGCGCGCATCGCGCTGATCGTGCCGCCGATCCTGCAGCTCTTCGTGTTCGCGTTCGCGGGCACGCAGGAGGTCACGAACATTTCCCTCGCCGTGTTCAACCCCGACGCCGGCCGCGCGTCGGCCGAGCTGGTGCAGCGCCTGGAGGCGTCGGGCAACTTCTCGCATATCCGCTTCGTGCGCTCGACCGGCGAGATGCAGGCGGCCATCGACCGGCAGCAGGTCGTCGCCGGCGTGCGCTTCCAGGACGACTTTTCCGCGCGGCTGCTCGGCGGGCAGTCTGCGCCCGTGCAGCTCATCCTTGATGGCCGAAAATCCAACGCGGCGCAGATCGTGCAGGGCTACGTGCAGAGCGTGGTGGAGCAGTTCGGCCGGGAGCGGGCGGCGGAAGGCCGCGTGCGCCTTGCCGACGCCGCCATCGAGCCGCGCAACTGGTTCAACCCGAACCTCATCTACCTGTGGTTCACGGTGCCCTCACTGGTGGCGATGATCACCACGCTCACCGCGCTGAACGTCACTTCCATGTCCGTGGCCCGCGAGCGCGAGATGGGCACCTTCGACCAGCTCCTCGTCTCGCCGCTGCGGCCGCTGGAGATCCTCGCCGGCAAGGCGCTGCCGGCCTTCGGCCTCGCCCTGGCGCAGGCCACGATCTTCCTCGTCGTGGCGGTGCTCGTCTTCCGCATCCCGTTCCGCGGCTCGCCGCCGCTGCTCTACGGGGCGCTGATCGTCTTCATCGCGGCGATGGTGGGCGTGGGCCTGTTCATCTCGTCGCTGAGCGCCACGCAGCAGCAGGCGCTGCTGGGCACCTTCACCTTCATGGTGCCAGCGATGCTCCTTTCCGGCTACGCGAGCCCCATCGAGAACATGCCCGCGTGGCTCCAGCCGCTCACCTACCTGAACCCGCTGCGCTACATGATGGTGGTGGTGAAGGGGGTGTATCTCAAGGCGCTGCCGGCCGCGGAAGTCCTGCACCAAGTGTGGCCGATGGCCTTGATCGCCGCGGCCACGGTGGCCCTCGCGACATGGCAATTCCGCCGCCGCTCTGCCTGAGGACCAACTCGGCAGCCCACCCGATGGCGCCCGCGCGCCCCGTGACGTAGCAGTTTCCCCGCCGCTCCGTCCAGGCGGACGTTGACGCAGATATCCCATCCAACCGCCCTCGCCGGCGCGATTGATCCCCAGCCGCCGCCCGCCCAACTCGCGTGACGGCCTGGCTTCCTTTTGTCATCACCTCACCCAAACCTTGTGCCAGGCCCCATGCCCGGCATCCTTTCGGCTCCTATGCGCAAACTCACCTTCGCCGCCCTCTCGCTCGTCGCGCTCACCGCGCCGGCCTTTGCGGGCGAGACCTACACTGACACCTCCAAGAAGGCCGTCGTCGCCCCCGAGCGCGAGAACCTCGTGGACTTCGATGTCTTCGGCGCCCGCTTCTTCGACACCGACTTCGACAACCGCAACGCTTCCATCTCGATGACGCGCGTGGGCCTCTTCGGCACGATCAAGGTGCCGCTGGCCAAGCCGTTCGCGTTCGAACTCGGGCTCATCACCGATTACACCGACTACGAGGTGCGCCGCTTCTCCAACCTGCTGCCGCCCCTCAGCACGATCCGCTTCGTCGGCAACTATCCCTACACGCCGGGCGGCCGGCCGCTGGTGAATCCCTCGGCCTTCGCCGGCCGCTCCCCCATCGGGGACGTTTATTTCCTGCGCCTGGAGCCGTTGCTCACCTTTGACTTCAACCGCTCCTTCGGCGTCGTCCTCGGGCCGACCTTCGAGTTTGGCGGCGCCAGCAACACCAACCTCGGCGACACCATTCGCTACGGCGGCGTCTTCGCGGGCAAATACACCATGGCCGACAAGACCGCGATCACCCTGGGCGTCGAGGTGCAGTCGCGCCTGGAGCGATCCTTCACGGTGTATCCGTTCATCCGCATCAAGCCGGGCAACACGCCGGGCGGCATGTTCTCCTTCATCCCGAAGGCCATCGACATCGAGGCCCGGCCCAACGGCGCGCGCGTGATCTACAACGTGACCCCGCAGTTCGGCGTGTTCGTGGCCGGCTCCTACGACCAGCGCGAATACCGCCTCTCGCGCCGCGGCTCGGTGCCCAACGGCGTGTGGCGCGAGTCTGGCCTCCCGGTCTCCGGCGGCGTCCGCTACAACTTTAACAAGAACATCTCCGTCAACGCCTTCGGCGGCGTGATCTTCGCTCGCGAGGTCGAGATCGACGACCGCCACGGCAACCACGTGGTCGGCCGGCGCGACGTGGACCCCTCGCCCTTCGCGGGCGGCGACATCCGCGTGTCGTTCTGAGCTGGGCCTGAACCGCTCCCGAATCTCCCAAGCCGTTCCCGAAAGGGAAACGGCTTTTTTCTTGCCCGGATCGTGGTAATTCCAAGGCGGCGTGGACGACGATTGCAGAAGGAAGCGAGGTTCGGCCCGCCTCGGGCCTGGTTCGTTCCGAAGGAGGCAGGGCGCCTCAAAGTCGATTTGCCAAGCATCAGAGCGTTTTCGATCCGCGTTGTCGCACCCGCGGGAGAGGACTTGCGGAGAGGCGCCGGCGTTTTGGAGGGCGGCGGCAAGCGTC
>CALMOL010000020.1 GCA_937871685.1 uncultured Verrucomicrobiota bacterium | reverse complement strand
GGCAGGCGCGATACCGGATGGACCACGGTGGGATCTTCGGGCGCGATCGGCGGCGAGAGGTCGGAGGTGGGCAGGGAGATGCGCACCGCGTCGGCCGGGCGCGGGACGACGGCCTCGGCGGGCCAGTATTCCATCACGCCGAGCGCCAGGAAGCGGAAGAGCAGCGCGTAGGCGGCCACGGGGCGCAGGCCGAGGCTTTCCGCCAGGGCCGCCAGCGATGTCTCGCCGTTCACGCGCAGGGCGAAGGCGTGCTCGTAGTCCGAGAGGGGCAGCTTGGAGACGATCTCGTAGCCCGCGCGCGTGTAGGCGGGCAACCCGGAGAAATCCCCGCCGGCCGGGGGCGGGATCTCGGTGTGGTCGAGCGAGCGCCGGCTGGCGAGCACCCAATCGGAGGCCTGGATGAAGGGGCCGGGCACGCGCTGGGCCCACTCGGGCAGGGCGGATTCCTCGAACTCGAATTCCAGCGGCGGCTGAAGCCAGAGCTGCGCGAAGACCAGGAGGCCCAGCCGCTCGGTCCACTCGCGCACGAGTTCGGGAGAGATGGCGTCGCTCAGGCCGAGCAGGATCGGGAACGGGCAGCCGGTGTCCGCCTGGCCCTGGAGGGCGGATTCCAGCAGCACGGGCGAGACTTGCTTCGCCAGCGCGGCGGCACGCTCGCGCAGGGCCAAGGTCTCGCGCGTGGTGGCGAGGATGACGCCGCCCTCGCGCGCGTAAATCTCCACGGCTCGGCCCTTGGGCGGATGGACGCGCAGGCAGCCGGTGAGCCGGTGGGAGGACACCGTTTGCAGGGCGGCGCGCAGCGAGAAGGTGTCGGTGCTCCCGCGGAACACGATGGACTTTCCGGTGGCGAAGGCCGGCAGGGGGACGGGCGCCGTGGCGGGGCTCGCGACCGCAGGCAGTTGGAAGCGCTCGCGCAGCTTGACCAGCGGCGTGACGCGGCGGGCCTGCTCGTCGTCGAGCAGCGAGCGCACGGTGGCGACGAGGAGTTCCGGGGTGAAGGGCTTGGAGATGGTCTTGACCACGTTGACGTGGCGCGCCTCCAGGCCCTGGGCCTCGGAGCCGGCGCTGGTCATCATCACCACGGGCACGTCGGACGCCTCGGCGGACTGGTGGAGCCGGCGGCACACTTCCTCGCCGGGCAGGTCCGGCAGGACGTGATCGAGCAGGATGAGGTCGGGCCGCTGGGACTGCGCGCGCGCGCAGCCCTCGGCGCCGCGCTTGGCGGTGACGATCTCCAGCTCCGGCCACTGCGCGGAGAGCACGCTGGCCGCGAAGCGCAGCAGCATGAGCGAGTCGTCGATGATGAGGAGGCGCTGGGCCATAGGGGGAGGAGGAAAACTCGAAGTTCGAAACTCGAAACTCGAAACAAGCCCCGAAGATGGAAAAAGGCGGGAAGCGAAAGGCGCGCAGCCGGGAGGAGACTTTCGGTTCTTTTCGGTCCTTTCAGCTGCTTGTTTCGAGTTTCGAGTTTTCGGCGGCCTACGGCCGCCGGCCCAGCGCGGCGGTCTCGTCGGCCTGCTGCACGGCTTGGAGCAGGAGGCGCTGCCAGTCGGCGTGGATGGTGCGGGGGTTGTGGCCCACGGAGGTCAGCTCGGCGAAGGAACCGCCGCGCCAGCCGACGATGTGGTTGAAGGCCGGCACGCCCTCGGCGGCGGCGGTGCGCGCGTGGACGATCTGGCCGGCGTCGAAGTGGATGGTGCCCTTCTCGCCCTCCGGCGAGGTGAATTCCACCACGGCGGTGGCGGCGCTCAGACACTTGACCTGGATGATGTCGGTGAGGTGCAGGTCGCGCAGGGTGCCCTGAAAGCTCTCCGGGCGCGCCGAGGCGGCGGGATCGAGCAGGGAGCGCACGGCCTCCAGGAAGTGCGCGAACTCGAAGGGCTTGCGGATGAAGTGGACGACGCCGAGCCTTTCCGCCTGCTGCTGGTAGGAGGGCAGCGGGACGGCCGTCATCATCAGTGCGCGGGCATCCGGCTGGATGGTGCGCACGTCGCACAGGAAATCGAGGCCGGTGCCATCGGGCAGGTGGATGTCGAGCACGAAGAGGTCGATGTCGAACTCGGAGGCGAGCACCTGCGCCTCCTCCACGGAGCGCGCCGGCAGCGGGCGCAGGTCGGGGAATTCCTCCTTGAGCAGGCTGACGAGCATCCCGACCAGCGGCTCGTTGTCATCGAGCACCAAGGCGTAGCGCGTCTCGACGGGAGCTGGGTTGGGGAAGACCTCGACGGTGGAGGGAGACCGGTCGGTCATGGAGAGGGAATGCAACGCGGCCATGGGCGACGCGGTGAAAAGCAAGATTCAGGCGAAAGGGTTGGGGCGCGAGAGATTTCCCAGGGCGGAAACGGCATAGGGGGAGGTTGCCGGCCGGCGCGGGCCGCCTATGGTGCGCCGCGATTGGAAGGATGGCAGAGCGGTCGAATGCGCCGGTCTTGAAAACCGGAGAGCCTCCGGGCTCCGTGGGTTCGAATCCCACTCCTTCCGCGACTTTCCTCTCCATGCGCGCGCTCCTGCTGCCCGGCCTGCACGGCACGCGGGATGGCTACGAGACGTTCCTGGGCACCCCGCCACCGGGGTGGAACGTGACGGCGCTGGAATACCCGCGCGAGCGCGTGCTGGGATACGCCATGCTGGCGGCCGAGCTGCGCCCAGCGGTGGCGGAGGTCGCCCCGGAGGTGCTGATCGGCGAGTCCTTCGGCGGTCCGCTGGCGCTGCGGTTCGCCGCGGATGGGCTGGCGGGCCTGCGGGCGGTGGCGCTGGTCGCAAGCTTCATCCTGCCGCCGCGGCCGGGCGTGGCGCGCTGGCTGCCGTGGCGGACCGGGCTTCGGCTGGGGATCGGGCCGTTCTACTGGCTGCGCCAAGTCCTGGCCCGCCGCGCGGAGGAGCGCGAGGCATCGCGCCGCCTGGGAGCCGCGATGCGCCGCGTCCGACCCGAGGTGCTGGCCGCGCGGGTGCGCGCCACGCTCACCGTGGACGCCCGCGCGCTGCTGGCGGCTTGCCCCGTGCCCGTGCTGGGCGTGACGGCGCGGCGCGACTGGCTGGTGTCCGGCCGCAGCGCCGGCCGGATGCGGGCGCAACGACCGGACATGGCGCAGGCCACGGTGGACGCCGCCCATCGCGTGCTCTTCACGGAACCGGCCGCGGCGTGGGCGGCGGTGCGGGGATTTGCCGAGGGCATGGCAGGAGGCCGGGTGGACTGATCGGCGCACCGGTCTGGCATCGGCTGAAAATCGCGTGCGCCGCCGGCCGGCGCGGGCATCGTGCGCGCTTTCCCTTCCTTCGTCCGTTTTCCGTGTCGCTCTCCCGCCCCACCAAGGCCGTGCTTTTCCAGCTCGGCACGCTGGCGCTGGTCGTGCTCGCGGGGGCGATCGTGGGGCAGTTCTTCCCGCTCGACAAGGTGATCGGCCGAGCGGGCGACTGGCTGGCCGGCGCGCGGCCCTGGAGCTATGCGCTGTATCCGGGCGCGCTCGCCGTTGCCAATCTCCTGCTTCTGCCGGCCGGTCTCCTGATCGTGGGCGGCGGATTTTACTTTGGCTTGGCGAAAGGGTTCCTGGTCGTGCTGGCGGGGCACTTGCTCGGTGCGGCGGCCGCCTTTGGAATCACGCGGCGCTGGGCGCGCGGCTGGGTGGAGGCGCGCCTGCTGCGCTCGCCGCGCTGGCGGGCGCTGGACTTGGCCATCGCGCGCGAGGGCTGGAAGATCGTCTTCCTCACGCAGCTCAACCCGCTCTCGCCCACGAGCCTGATGCACTATCTCTACGGCGCCACGCGGCTGCGGTTCTGGCCGACGATGGCGTGGGTGGCGCTCGGGCAGGCGCCGGGAATGTTTCTCTACGTGTATCTGGGGCGGCTAGGCTCGTTCTCGTGGCGCGTGTGGCGCGAGGGCCGCGCGCAGGAGGAGGGCGCGCTGTGGCTGTGGCTGGGCGGACTGGCCGCCACGCTCTGGCTCACGGTGATCCTCGCGCGCCTCGCCTTCCGTCTGCTCGACGAGGCGCAGCAGCGCGCCCTGGACGAGGAAGCCCGGCAGCACCGGGAACGGGAGCGGTCCGTCGCGGAGCCCGCGCTGGCGGGCTGAAGCGGCGAAGAATTTTCTTTCGCTGCCTGATCAGGACGCGTCCCGTGCGCGCGTGATCCCGCGCGTGCTGCTGCCTTGGCTCGCCCTCTTGCTCCCCGTCGGTCTGGCGGCGCAGGAGGAAGCTCCGCCCCCCGAGATCGCCCCGGATTCTCCGCTCGCGGCTGGTCCGATGGTCGGCCACGTCGAGATGCGCGCGGCCTTCCTGTGGGTGCAGACAAAGGCGTCCGCCACCGTGGACTTCGAGTGGTGGGACGAGGCCACGCCCGAGCGCGTGGCCCGCTCGCTGTCCGTCGTCACGGAGGCTGGCGGCGCATTCACCGCCGCGGCCACGGCGGCGCCGCTGGAGCCGGGCCGTTCCTATCGCTACCGCGTGCGGGTGGATGGCCGCGAGGCGCCGCGCGCGTGGCCGCTGCGCTTCCAGACGCCGCCCCTGTGGCAGTGGCGCACGGACCCGCCGGACTTCACCGTGGCCACCGGCTCCTGCCTTTACATCAACGACCCGCCCTACGACCGGCCAGGAAAGCCCTACGGCGGCGAATACCACATCCTCCAGTCCATCGTGGCCAAGCAGCCGCAGGTGATGCTCTGGCTGGGCGACAACTGCTATCTGCGCGAGGCCGACTTCGGCGCGCTGGCCTCGGTGATCTACCGCTACTCCCACACCCGCGCCACGCCGCGACTCCAGCCGCTGCTCGGCGCGTGCGCCAACTATGCCATCTGGGACGACCACGACTTCGGCCCGAACGACTCGGACCGCTCGCTCCCGTGGCAGGCACATACGCGCCAGGCCTTCGACTGGTTCTGGGCCAATCCCACCACCGGCCTGCCGGAAAATCCGCGCCTGCGCGCCACGATGTTCTCGTGGGGCGACGCCGATTTCTTCCTGCTCGACGACCGCACCGAGCGCGCGCCCAATGCCCGCCGCACCGGTCCGAAGCCCTTCCTCGGCGCGGTCCAGCTCCGCTGGCTGCTCGACGCGCTCGTGTATTCCACCGCGACGTGGAAGGTCGTGTGCGTCGGCAACCAAGTGCTCAACCCGGTGCAGGATCCGCTCATCGAGACCTACGCCCGCTATGCCGAGGAACGAAAGGAACTGCTCGACGCCCTGCGCGCCGAGAACGTCCCCGGCGTCCTTTTCCTCACCGGCGACCGCCACGCTTCCGAACTGACGCGGCTGGAACGCGAGGGGACGTATCCGCTTTATGACTTGACCATTTCCCCGCTGACCGCCGGCGTCACCGGCCGCGGCGAGGACGAGGCCAACACCGGCCGCATTCCCGGCACCTACCTGAAGGCGCGCAACTTCGCGCTGCTGCGTTTCCTTGGCCCGGCCGATGCCCGCGCGCTCGTCATCCAGGTTCTCCGCGCCGACGGATCCCTGGCCTGGGAGCGGCGCCTCGAGGCAAAACAATTGCGCTGAGCCTTCTTTGTGCGCATCATCCCCCGCGTTTTCCCCGAGCCATGAACATTCGCCGTCGTTTCCTCGTTGTGCCGGCCCTCGCGCTGGCGTCTTGCGTCCTCCTGGCTTCCAGCGCCTCCGCACAGGACGGCTTGGGCGGCACCGGCGCCTATGCCGAGCGCCAGATGCAGAAGCAACAGGACGTCGCGGTCTTCGACGTGAACGGCGACGGCAAGGTGACGCCCGAGGAGATCGAGACCGTGATGCGCTGGCGTCTTTCGAACCCCGACCTCAAGCTCTCGCGCAAGGAGCGCAAGGCGCTCGAGAAGAAGCGCGCCGAGGCGAAGCGCGAGGAGATCCGCAAGTGGGACCTCAACGGCGACGGCAAGCTCGACGCCTACGAGAACAAGCGTCGCCTGGAGGCCCAGGAGCGCGAGCGCCGCGCCCAGCCGCGCTCCAAGGAGCAGGCGGAGCTTTCCAAGCCGATGATGGATTACATGAAGTGAGAGCGGGGGACAGACCGTGAGAAGTGATCGGTGAGAAGTGAGGCCGCCAGGGTGAACGGGGGCAAACGCGGGTGAAGGCGCGCCTCGGTGCGAGGGCGCGCATTCGTGGCGCCGGCGCATCGCCTTGCTTCGCCAGTTTATCCGCGCGCGACGCGGCCCCACTTATCACCTCTCACTTTTCACTTCTCACTTTCCCATCCCCGCATTCCGCCTACGGTGCGCGCTCTTTTTCCATGTCCAAGAAAGCACTCATCACCGGCATCACCGGCCAGGACGGTTCCTATCTTGCGGAACTACTTCTTTCCAAGGGTTATGAGGTCCATGGGCTCATTCGCCGCGCCTCCTCCTTCAACACCGAGCGGCTCGACCCCATCTACAAGGATCCGCATCGCGCCGACGCCCGGCTTTTCCTCCATTACGGCGACCTCGCCGATTCCGTGGCCACCTACCGGTTGGTGGACGACGTGAAGCCGGACGAAGTCTATCACCTCGGCGCGCAGAGCCACGTTCGCGTATCCTTCGACATTCCGGAATACACTGCCGATGTGACCGGCACCGGCACCGTGCGCTTGCTGGAGGCCATTCGTGCCGTGGCGCCCAAGGCGCGCTTTTACCAAGCCAGCTCCTCGGAGATGTTCGGCCTCGTGCAGGAAGTGCCGCAGCGCGAGACCACGCCGTTCTGGCCGCGCTCGCCCTACGGCGCCGCCAAGGTATTCGCGTTCTGGCTCACGGTGAACTACCGCGAGAGCTACAACCTCCACGCCTCCAACGGCATCCTCTTCAACCACGAGTCGCCCCGGCGCGGCGAAACCTTCGTCACGCGCAAGGTCACGCGCGCCGTGGCCCGCATCGCCGCCGGCATGCAGGAAAAGCTCTACATGGGTAATCTCGACGCCAAGCGCGACTGGGGCTACGCGCCCGAGTATGTCGAGGCCATGTGGCTGATGATGCAGCAGGACACGCCCGACGACTACGTGATCGCCACCGGCGAGACGCACACCGTGCGCGAGTTCATCGAGATCGCTTTCGCGCGCGCGGGCTTGGACTGGCAGAAATACATCGAGCTCGATCCCCGCTACCTGCGCCCCGCCGAGGTGGACCTCCTCATCGGCGACCCCGCCAAGGCCAAGAAGCAGCTCGGCTGGGCGCCGAAGGTCACCTTCCGCGAGCTTGTCGAGATCATGGTGGACGCCGACATCGAGCTCCTCCGGCAGGAGCGTTCCGGCGAGCGGGTGCGCGGCTGACCTTTCCGATGCCCCGCCTCTTCATTGCCGGTCACCGCGGTCTCGTCGGCCGGGCTCTCGTGCGCGCCTGGGAGCGCCGCATCGCCGCGGGCGAGCCTTGGGAAATCCTCACCCGCACCCGCGCCGAGCTGGACCTGCGCGACGAGGCCGCCACGCGCCGCTTCCTCCACGACGAGAAGCCCACGCACGTCATCGTGGCTGCCGCGAAAGTCGGCGGGATCAAGGCGAACAACGACTTCCCGGTCGAGTTCCTGCTCGACAACCTGCGCGTGCAGAACTCGCTCATCGAGGGCGCGTGGCGCGCCGGCGTGGAACGCCTGCTGTTCCTAGGTTCCTCGTGCATCTACCCCAAGCATGCCCCGCAGCCCATCCGCGAGGACGCTCTGCTCACTGGCCCGCTGGAGCCGACCAACGAGCCCTACGCGCTCGCCAAAATCGCCGGCCTCAAGCTTTGCCAGGCCTACCGCCGCCAATACGGCGCGCACTTCGTCACGGCGATGCCGACGAACCTCTACGGGCCCTACGACAATTTCGACCCCCTCACCTCCCACGTCCTGCCGGCGCTCATCCACAAATTCCACGTCGCCAAGGCCGAGAATCGTCCGGCCGTGACGCTCTGGGGGACCGGCGCGCCGCGCCGCGAGTTTCTTCACGCCGACGACCTCGCCGGGGCCTGCGCACTCCTGCTTGATCGCTACGACGACGAAGCGCCCATCAACGTCGGCGCCGGCGAGGACATCGCCATTCGCGATTTGGCGGAGCTGGTCCGCGAGGCCGTTGGCTACGAGGGCGCGCTGGAATGGGATTCTTCCCAGCCCGATGGCACGCCGCGCAAGCTGCTCGACTCCTCCCGCCTGCTTGCTCTCGGCTGGAAGCCGCGCGTCCACCTGCGCGAGGGCATCGCCGCGACCTACCGCTGGTATCAGGAACACCGCGCCGCGGCCTGATGCCAGGTTTTCTGAGCGCAAGCTTTCCGATTGCAACGTCCCGCTTCCGAAGTGCAATCGCAAACTTCCAAGGTGGAACCGCAAGCTTCCAAAGTGGAACCGCAAGCCTAAAAGGTTTGCGACCGACCCCAAAAGCTTGCGCTTCCCCCAAAAAGGTTTGCGGTTCCCCTTTGGAAGTGGAAGCGCAAACCTTGAAAGCTTGCGGTTGCCCAAAAAAGGCTTGCGATTGCCCTTCCAAAGCGGAATCGCAAACTTTTTAGGTTGGGCAATCCAACCTCTGCGGCCGCGCTCGCGGCGCCAAAGCGCAGCTGCAAGCGCGCCAACCGGAAGCGTCCATCTTCGAAACGCGGCGTTCCGCCCGACAGGCGTGGATTTTGGGCGGACAGACGCGCGGCTGCTCCCCTGGGGTTCAGATTTCTGCCTCTTACATCGTTTTCAGGGAGGTTGAGCGCGGCCGCCGGTGGGCAGCGCGCGCGTCCCGCGTGCCGCGGCCGGGGGGTGCCCCCCGGGGCGCGGGGGCCACGGGCCGGCAGCGCCGGGGGGTTGGGCATTGCCGGGCGGCCCCGCCGGGCGGCCCTGCACACCGCCGCGCGACCCGCCGGGGCTTCCGACTGGGCCGGGGGGGCCCGCCCCGGCCGGCACGCGGGACGCGTGCGCCACCCGCGGCCAGGCATCGCTCACCCCCCTGAAAGGGGGTGTAAGGCGATGGTCTGTCAGCCTAGGTGAGCCACTCGGCCCGATTTGGGCCGTCAGCACAACCACGCCAGCACAGCCGGCATCGTGGCAAAGGCGACGATCGTCTGCACCGTGATGATGGCTGACATCAGCGGGGCGTCGCCGCCGAGCTGGCGCGCGAGAATGTAGGAGCTCGTCGCCGTCGGCAGCGCTTGGAAGAACACCAGCACCGCCGCCGGCTGGCCATCCAATCCGACCAGGCGACAGGCGCCCCACGTGATCAACGGCATCGCCACGAGCCCCGCGACCGTGGCCAGGGCAATCGGCAGCCACTGCCGATGGACCGCTTCCGGATGGAGCGCGGCACCCACCGCCAGGATGCCCGTTGCTAAATACGCCTGCGACAAAACCCTAATCTCGCCCTCCATGCCCGTCGGCAGCGCCATGCTCGTGGCATCCCACGCGAGTCCGAGCGCGCAGCCGAGGATGAGCGGGTTGGCCGCCAGCGCACCGAGGAATCCTGGCCCCTCCGCCTCAGTGGAGTGCCGCTCCGGTCGGCCATGGCGATGCAGGGCAGCCACGCTCACGGCGTTGGCGAGCGGCACGTTCACCGCGATGAATAGCGTGGCAATGATCACGCCCGGCCGGCCAAAGATCGTCGCGGTCACGGCAAGGCCAACGAACGAATTGAACCGCACCCCGCCCTGGAGCACCGACGTGAACGCCGGGCCAGTCCCGGCCATGTGTCCCGGCCACCAAGTCCGGAGCAGCTTGAATCCGCCCCACAGCAGGATCGTCATGCCGAGCAGCGACGCGGCCGCGCCAAGAAGCACGCGCCCCCAAGGCACGTCCCCCAGCGTAGCCGTGGCGAGCGTGTGGAAGAAGAGCGACGGCAGCAGCACCCAATAGTTCAGCCGCTCCAGGCCCACCCAAAACGCGTCGTCCAAGAACCCGCTCCGCCGCAGGCCGTGGCCCAGCGCAATGAGGAGGAAGACCGGCAAGAGGGCGTGGAAGATGAGCACGGGGAGGCCGGGAGGATGGAAGATGGAGGATGGCAGGGAGCTTTCCTCGCAAAGGGAACATTCCCAGCGCGCCACTCGTCCCCTGCCATTCTCCATCTTTCATCCTCTCGGCTTCCGCTACCTCGGCGGCGGGGCGGCGCGAAACTCATTCAGCGTGAGCACGCGGCCGTTGGCGAAGATGAGCAGGTTGCCTTGACCATGCGCGTTGGCCGTCTCGGCAAACCAAGGCTGCGAGCCATATTGGAAGGGCGTCTGCGGCTTGTCGTCGAACGGTGTGACGGCGTAATCCACGCGGGCATTCTCTGGCTGGGAAAGGTCCGGCGCGCCGAGGCCACGCTGCACGGTGGGACAAATCCACGAGCGCTGGTCGGGACCATAGGGCCGAAGCGCCGCGATCCAGTCCTCGGCGTATTTCCGGGGCTGCGCGGGATCCACCGTCACCTGCGGCCACATGCCTTTGTCCTGGACGTGAAGCGCCGCGGCGACGTGCAGCGCGCGAAGGTTGGCGGCGCAGCGGGTGGCGTCGAGCCGCGCGCGCACCCTCTCGGCCACGGGCGCCACCAGCACCGCGAGCAGGGCGATGATGAGCACCACCGCCACCAGCTCCAGCAGCGTGAAGCCCCTCGCAACCAAGCGCCACCGACCGCGGGCTCCCGCCGAGCACCCACGCAGGTCAGCCGGCATTCCTGCTTCAGAGTTCCTGCTGCTTGAACCCGATCAACGTGTAGGTGATGGGCTCCAGGAGCACCGGGTCCACCGCGCTGTTGCTGCCGTCCGGCGGGGCCACGAAAGCCACTTGCGCGGTGCCGGTGAGACGGATGGCACTGGCGCCGAAACGGCTGCCACCTCCCAGGATGGAAGCGGTCACGATGCCGCCGCCGCTGATGGTGGTGGAAAGCGTGGAAGTGGTTCCGTTCGAGTTGTTCAAGACGAGCAACGAGTAGCGGTATTGCAGGTCCAGGACGCCGTTGAGGTTGGCTGACTGCGGGTCGGCCACGCCGGTGATCTGGCCGGAGGCAAAGTAACCCGCCTTGAAGACCACGGCCGTGCCCGTGCCGACGCCCGTGCGCGGGATCGTCAGCGAGAAAAGACCCAACGAGTTTTGCAGGAGCCCAATCAAGGCGCCCGAGTAGGTGCCAGTCGTGCTGACCGCGCTACCCGGGTAAACCGGCCCGCCGCTCAACGCGTGCGCGCTTGAGGCCACGAAGAGCACATGGCATAGCACCGCGGCGAGCAGCGACAGGACAGGAGAGGGACGGCGCATGGAAGGAAGGGAAGCGCCCAATGAAGAGCGGAAGCCGGGAGCGCGGTCAAGCGGAACGGCCGAGAGGATGGAAAATGGAGGATGCCAGGGAGCCACCGGCGCGTCGGAACCGTTTTCTCCGCGAGGAAGTCTGCTTCCATCCTCCATCCTCCATCCTCTCGGCCCGTCTCGGTCCATTCACCCGAGAGCTTCGCCGAAGGCGAGGACGTTGCCGTCGAGATCCTGGCAATAGAAGTCGCGCAGGCCGTAGGGCTTGTCCTCGGGTGGCGAGAGAATCTTCGCGCCGCGCATCCTCAGATCGGCGTAAAGGCGGTCCACCCCAGACACGATCACGTAGCACGAGCCATGGCCGGGGAGCTGCGCCTTGGCCGCCGTCCGGGGCGACGCCAAATGCACCTCCGCCCCCCCGCGCCGCATGATCGCGTAGATGGGCTGGTCCGCGTCAGCCAGCGCCACCTCGAAGCCAAGCACGTCGCGGTAGTGCGCGATGCTCGCGCCGAGCTGCGTGCAGAGGAGGACCGGCGCGGCGGTTTGGATGATCGGGGACGCGTCGGCCATGCGGTCGGAGGATCGAAGATCGAAAGATGGAGGATCGTGGCCGATTGAAGGAATGCACGATCAAAAGCGGGCAGGCGATCCTCGATCCTCCACCCTTGCTCTTCCGCCTCGCGGCAAACGCCGCTCACGGCTTCCACACCCGCAGCAGCGCATCCGCCATGTCGGCGGGCGTCTCGGCCACGGCGATGCCGGCCTCCTGGAGCGCGGCGATCTTGCCCTGCGCGGTCCCTTTGCCGCCGGAAACGATCGCCCCCGCGTGGCCCATGCGGCGGCCGGGCGGCGCGGTGGCCCCGGCGATGAATGCGGCCACGGGCTTGCGGCAGTGCTCCTTGATCCACGCGGCGGCCTCCTCCTCCTTGTCGCCGCCGATCTCGCCGATCATGATGATGGCCTCCGTGGCCGGGTCGTCGTTGAACATGCGCACCACGTCGAGGTGCGAGGTGCCGTTGATCGGGTCGCCGCCGATGCCCACGCAGGTGCTCTGGCCGTGGCCGCGCTGGGTGAGCTGCCACACCGCCTCGTAGGTCAGCGTGCCGGAGCGCGACACCACGCCCACCGGGCCTTGCTTGTGGATGTAGCCGGGCGCGATGCCGATGCGGCAGCCGCCGTGCGACTTCTCGCCCGCGCCGGGCGTGACCACGCCGGGGCAGTTCGGCCCGATGAGGCGCGTGGGCGAGCCCTGCATGGCGGCGCGCACGCGCATCATGTCCATCACGGGGATGCCCTCGGTGATGGCCACCACGAGCGCGAGGCCGGCGGCCACGCCCTCAAGGATGGAGTCGGCCGCGAAGGCCGGCGGCACGAACACCGCGCTCACCGTGGCGCCGGTCTCGCGCGCGGCCTCGGCCACGGTGTCGAAAACGGGCACGCGGTGCGCGCCGTGCTCGAAGACCTGGCCGCCCTTGCCGGGCGTGACGCCGGCCACGAGCTTGGTGCCGTAGTCGAGCGAGAGCCTGGCGTGGCGCGAGCCGAAGTCGCCGGTGATGCCCTGGACGAGGATCTTGGTGTCGGGGGTGACGAGGATGGACATGGCGAAATCAGGCGGGGGAAGAAGCGGGCGGCGGGTTCCGCTTGTGGATGCAGAGCTGGTTGCCGTCCGGGTCGGCAATGATGCACAGCCGGCACACCGGCGAGGCGAATGGCTCCATTTTGAAGGTCACGCCTTTCTCGCGCAGGTGGGCCACGGCGGCGTCGAAGTCCTCCACCTCCAGCGCGGCGGACGGCCCCTGCGGGGACGGCAGCCACTGGTCGCCTTCCAGCGCCGCGAGGGAAAGGGTGTGCGGGCCGAACTCGTATTCGACGAATCCCTTGCCGGTGCCCTGGTCGTGGCACATCGCCGGCGTGAAGCCGAGCACGCCCTCGTAGAACGCACGGGCCTTGGTGAGGTCGGTCACGGGATAGCCGACGAACGCGATTTCCTGGACTTTGAGCATAAGGGGAAAAGGGCGGAGAAGCTTCAAGCCTCAAGCTTCAAGGAAGGAGGGAAGAACCCGAGAAGGGGGAAAGGCAGAAAAGTGGGCGGCGCAGCGTGGCTCATGTTTTCGGAGCTCAAAGCTTCTTCCTTTCGGCTCTTCCTTGGAGCTTGAAGCTTAAAGCTTTTTTCAGGCCGCCTTCCCCACCGCGGCGACGACCTTGCGCGCGGCGTCCTTGAGGTCGTCGGCGGCCGTGAGCGCGAGGCCGCTCTCGGCCAGCGTCTTCTTGCCGGCCTCGACGTTGTTGCCCTCCAGGCGCACGACGAGCGGAATCTTCAGCCCGGTCTCGCGCGCGGCGGCCACGATGCCGGTGGCGATCACGTTGCAGTCCATGATGCCGCCGAAAATGTTCACGAGGATGCCTTCCACGCGCGGGTCGGCGAGGATGATTTTGAAGGCCGCGCTCACCTGCTCCTTGGACGCGCCGCCGCCCACGTCGAGAAAGTTCGCCGGCTTGCCGCCGGCGTATTGGATGATGTCCATCGTGGCCATCGCCAGGCCCGCGCCGTTGACCAGGCAGGCGATGGACCCGTCCAGGCCGATGTAGTTGAGCCCGTATTTGGACGCCTCCACCTCGCGCGGGTCTTCCTCGGATTCGTCGCGCATGGCCACCACGTCCTTGTGCCGGAAGAGGGCGTTGTCGTCGAAATTGAACTTCGCGTCGAGCGCCAGCACGCGGCCGTCGGGCGTGGCGACGAGCGGGTTGATCTCCACCATGGAGCAATCGCACCCCACGAAGAGCCGGTAGAGCGCGAGCAGCAGGTCGGTGGCCTGCCGGAACGGCCCACCGCGGAAGCCCAGCGCCGCCGCGATGGACCGCGCCTGGTGCGATTGCAGGCCGAGCAGCGGGTGGACCGGCGTGCGGATGATCTTGTCGGGATGCTTCTCGGCCACTTCCTCGATGTTCACGCCGCCCTCGGTCGAGGCGATCACCATCGGCGCGCCCGTGGCGCGGTCCATGAGGATGGCGAGGTAGTATTCCTTCGCGATGTCCACCGCCTGCGCGACGAGCACTTGGTTGACTTGCTTGCCGTCGGGGCCGGTCTGGTGCGTGACGAGCGTCTCGCCGAGCATTTTTGCGGCGAAGTCGCGCACCTCGGCGGGTGTCTTGGCCATGTGCACGCCGCCTTTGAAGCCGCTCTTGAAGGTTCCCTTGCCACGCCCGCCGGCGTGGATCTGCGCTTTCACCATCACCTGGTCAGAATTCAACTCGCGCGCCGCCGCCTCGGCGTCCTCCGCCGTGCGCGCCACGCGGCCCGGAGAGGTGGGCACGCCGAATTTGACGAAGAGTTCCTTGGCTTGGTATTCGTGGACGTTCATGGGCGACGGGGGGCACAACTAGGAAGGCCCGTTCGGGAGCGTCAAGATCAAGTTCCCCCGGAGGTGGCGGCGCTAGGCGACGGTTCCGCGGCCGGCGGCTCCGCGCGATTTCGGTAGAGTGACGCCCGCACCGCCCGCGCCATCTGCGCCGCGTCCGGCAAAAGTTCCGCGCCCACGAACTCGACGATCCGCGGCACCCACGAGGCCGGTTCCGCGACGAGGCTGGGATAGTCCACTTCCAGCACGTCAAACACGTTTGGATGACCGCGCAGGAATTCCTGCAGGGCCACGGCGTGGGCTTCCAGATGCACGGCGTCCGTCGCCGCGGGCGCCGCGCCGCGCCGGGCGATCATCTGCGCCTGTGAGCGGACGATCTCTTCCGCCGGCCGCCGCATGAAGATCACGCCGTAGCGGTGGTGCCGCGGCAGCGCCGGCAGCAGCGCGGAGATCACCTTGATCGCGCGATGTTCCAAGCCCGGCTCGTCGAGCAGCTCCGGCTCGCGGGCGATGCGCTTCACGGCCTCCCACTCGAGATAGCCCTCGGGATTGTCCTCGTCGGCCGTGCGCAGCGCGTCGGTGTGCGCCGGCAAACCGCCCGCGGCGAGCATCTGCATCATGAGCGAGGTGCCCGAGCGCGGCAGCCCGGAGACGAGCGTGAACCGGCGGCCCGAGGGTGGCACCTTCCCCTCGAAGGCGGCCGGGCGGGCGATGCGGGCGCGGCGCAGCCGTTCCGCCGGCGGCGGGATCTCGGGCAGCGGGCGGGCTTCCTCGGCGCGGCGCTGGCGCGGCGCGGCCGCGAGGGCGCGCTCGCGCGAAAGCCGCACCGCCTCCGCTTGGTGCGCCGAGGCCAGGAATCCATCGTTCCCGCCCGCCTCGGACCGCAGGGCGGCCAGCCAGCGGTGCGCCAGCAGCATGCCCGGCTGCATCGCCACGGCGCGCCGCAGCGCCACCACCGCCTCGGCGACGCGGCCCTCGCGGGCAAACGCGATGCCGAGGTTGCAGTGCGTGATCGGCAGTTGGAACACCAGTCGCACGGCCGTCAGCCCCGCGTCGATGGCGGCGAGGTTGTCCCGCCGGCGCAGGGCGACGCTTGAGAGGCCCTGCCAGGCGGGCGCATTGTCGGGGTCCAGCTCGGCCGCGTGGCGGAAGCAGGCCTCGGCCGCGGCCAGCTCCTGCAGCTCCAGCCACAGCGCGCCGATTTCCACCCAGATGGGCGGGTGCCGCAGCATTCGCCGCATGGCATGCTGCAGCACCGCCGTGGCGCCGGGCCGGTCCCCGCGGCCCAGGCGCGCGCGGGCCAGGAGCACGAGCGCCACCAGCGGCGCCTCCTCTTCCTGCGGCCCGGTCGGGTAGGCGCGCCGGAGCATGTCCTCGGCAGCGCGGTGCCACCCGGCCTTCCCGTAGGCGTTCGCCAACTGGTGCAGGTAGCGGCTTTCCCACGGCCGCGCCTGGACGCGGCGCTCCATGACCTCCACGGCGCGGTCCGGCTGCCCCTTGGACAGGAAGACCTGCACGAGGTTGAAGTCGTTCTCGTCGGTCACGGCCACGCCTTTCTCGGCCAGGTCCTGGTCCGATTCCTCGACGTATCCCAGCGCCGCGAACTGCGCCATGATCTCGCGCGCCGCGTCGGGGGCGCGCTCCCACTCGAAGTCCGGCGGCAGCATCCCCGCGCGTCCGGGCACGGCGTCCCACGAGTCGATGGGCGCCGGCGGCGAGAATTGCTCGAACGCCTCGCCCAGCACCTTGCCGTCCATGTCGCGCCCGACCGGAAGCCCGCAGGCCGTGAGGATCGTGGGCGCCACGTCGAGCAGCGTCGCCCCGTGGATGCGCTCGTCGCGCCGGATGTTCGGTCCGCTCATCACCAGCATGCCGTGGTCGCGGTGCCAGAGGATCGGCCCGGCCGGGTCCTCCGGGCTGAAGAGCGGCCGCATGTCGCCGCTCTGGAAACCGTGGTCGGAGCAGACGACCACCAGCGCATCCGGCCCCGCCAGCTCGATGAGCCGGGCGAGCATCATGTCCTGCAGGCGGTAGATGCCGTCCACCACGCCGCGATACATCTCAAAGGTCGCCTCGGGCACGTGCGCCTGCCGCGGCGGGTGATACGGCATGAACGCATGGGAGAAATGGTCGATCGCGTCGAAATACACCGCCGCGAACTCCCAATCCCTCGCCTCCATCACGGCGGTCGCCGCCGCCTGGATGGTGACCGCCTCGCTCAGCAGCCCGGCAAAGACTTCCAGCCCGCGGTCCGCCTGCTGGTCGATCTCCGCCGCGCGCGGGATGAACGGGAGCACCATCTCCTCGCTCACCTCGTTGATGTCCATCCGCAGCGGCGCGAGGTCGGTGGCTAGCTCGGGCGGATGCACCGCGTGCGGCGGGACGCGCCAGCGGCTGGGCCCCACGCGCTGGGTGCTCCGGAAATAATCCGTCACCACCGCGCCGTCGAGGGGCTCGGCCGGATGGCTGGCCCACCAGCCGACGACATGGCAGCGCCACCCGAGCGCCTGCTGCAGAATGTTCCAAAGGGCCTTGCATCGGCGCGACGTGGACGCCGCCGGCCGGATGCCGAGCTGGGGATCCGCCTCGTTGAAGCCGAGGATCCCGTGCTTGTCCGCGGTCTTGCCGGTGGCGATGGAGTTCCACAGCATCGGCGAGATGGCCGGGTAGAGCGTCGCCAAATTCCCCATCACGCCGTTCTCCACCAGCCGCGCGAGGGCGGGCATCTGGCCCGCGTCCAGCAGCGGATGGATGACTCGCCAGTCGGCGGCATCCCAGCCGACCAGCAGCACGCGGCGAACGGGAGAAGGCGCAGAGCTCATGAGGACAAACGGGCCGCCGCCCTAGGCGATCCCTCGCGCGGCGCAACCAAAAAGCGAAATGCGGCGGGAAATTGGAAAAAAATTCTTGCAAGCCTCGCCGGCTATGTCAGAACGGGGCGATCCGATATTTCAGCAAAGCCTTCCACCACCTCAGCCCCCATCGATCGTGCAGCTCTCCAACCTTGCTTCTTCTGACCGCGACGCGAAGATCCGTCGCTACTGCGCCGCTGGCCTCGCCGCTGGCTTCGTCGGCGCCGTCACCACCGCGGACGCCTCCGTGGTGTTCGTCAACTTCAACCAGACGTTCGTTGACTCGAACACGACCGACACCTCGTTCACGCTGTTCAACTTCGACCTGAACAACGACGGCACCGTCGATTTCCAGCTCGGCCAGCGCATCGGCGCCGGCACGGGCGGCGTGATCATCGTGCGCCCGACGACCACCCCTTCGCTCCAGGTCATCGGCATCTCCTCCTCCGGCTACAACTACGGGTCTCGCCTCGCCGCCGGCGCGAATATCGGGGGCACGACGAACAACTTCATCTCCCTCAACGGCACGGGCTTCGGCCAGCGGGCCAGCCTGGTGAGCGGCAACGGCTTCCCGAACAGCGAGTGGGTTTCCGCGAGCGGCCCCTCCACGGGCTTCCTCGGCATCAAGTTCACCGTCGGCGGCGTGCTGGTGAACGGCTACCTCCAGCTCTCGATTTCCGACGGCACGGGCGCGACGCCGCGGGCGCTCACGGTGATTCGCGCCGCCTACGAGACCTCGGGCGGGGCCATCACCACGGTCGCGGTGCCGGAGCCTTCCACCACGCTGGGCCTGCTCGCCCTGGGCGCGACTGGCCTGGTGGCCTATCGCCGCCGGGCCGCGAAAGCTGCCTGAAGGCGCAGGGCAACAGCCATCCTTCCCTCTGGAGGCCGGCGCGGAAACGCCCCGGCCGCGTTCTTTGGCGCCTGCGCGCTTCGGGAAGTACCGCCCCGATCCTCACTAACTTCCTCACCGCGCTCCAATGGCTGCGAGTGCGGCTTCATTCCGGCTCGTCCGCCAGCTCCGGTAAGTCCTTTGGCGGGGGCGCGATCACCGTGCGGCGCGAGCCGCCCGGCTCGGCAAAGTCCAGCCGGCGCGCGTGAAGCGCGTGGCGGGGAAGCAGCAGCGCCGCGGCGTGCGCGGGCGTCCAGCCCTCGGCGATGAAGCGCAGATACCAGCCCGCGTGCGACGGGTCCGCGCCGTAAAGCTTGTCGCCCACCAGCGGGTGGCCCAGGCACGCGGCGTGCACGCGGATTTGGTGCAGCCGCCCCGTCCGCGGCCAAGCTGCCACCAACGCCACGCGCCGGCCCCTGCGCTCGGA
The DNA here is from genome assembly GCA_937871685.1 of uncultured Verrucomicrobiota bacterium. Taxonomy (GTDB): domain Bacteria; phylum Verrucomicrobiota; class Verrucomicrobiia; order Chthoniobacterales; family SZAS-18; genus SZAS-18. Next base: position 1,968 of record CALMOL010000020.1, on the reverse strand, counting down.
CCGCCGCAGCACGCGGAAGCGCGTCTCGGCCGCCGCGCCGTCGGGATGGACCGTTTGCCGCAGCCAGACGGGCGACAGCTCCACCTCGCCGGCGCGGCGCAGCGGGGCGTCCACCGTTCGCTCCTCCCACTCCGGCCAGCCGAAGACCAGCGCGCGGTATTCCTTGCGCACGCGCCCAGCCATCCATTCCAAGCCGAAGTGCCGCGCGGCGGCCGGGGTCTTGGCGGCGAGCGTCACGCCGCTCGTCTCGCGGTCCAGGCGGTGCGCGAGCGCAAGCCGCGCGCCCGGCATGGCAAGGTCGGCGGCGAAGTATTCGCGCAGCAGGTCCAGCAGCGTGCGCGGCCCGCCCGGCCGCGTGGGATGCACGAGCAGGCCGGCGGGCTTGGAGACAGCGAGCCAGCCCGGCTCGTCGGCGAGAAGGGGGACGGACTGAGCGTGAGAAGTGAGAAGTGAGAGGTGCGAAGTGGAAGCATGCGCCTCCGCGCCGCGCGGAATGAGAACGGGGCCATCAATCTCGCGGCGTTGCATCCCCCACCTCTCACCTTTCACTTCTCACTTATCACCTCCCCATGAGTGCCACTCACGAGATCACCAACCAGCCGCCGCCGCGCGGCGACGTGAACTTCTTCGCCGAAGACCACGCCCTGCGCGAGGCCGTGGCGCGCGAGGGCGCGGCGTGGGCGGACGACGGGCTCGCGCGGCTTGGCGCCGCCTGGGGCCGGGCGGAGGCCCGCGAGCTGGGCCGACTGGCAAACATCCATCCGCCCGTCCTTCACACGCACGACCGCTGGGGCCGGCGGCGCGACGAGGTGGAGTTCCACCCCGCGTGGCACGCGCTGCTCGGCCTCTACGCGGGAGCCGGCCTCCACTGCTCGCCGTGGAGCGAGCCCCGCCCCGGGGCTCACGTCGCGCGCGCGGCCGCCTTCCACCTCGCCGGGCAGGTCGAGAACGGCGCGCAGTGTCCCGTCACGATGACTTTCGCCGGCATCCCCGTGCTGCGCCGGCATGGCGGGACGGTGCCGGGCATGGCGGAGGAATGGCTCCCACGCCTGCTCGCGCGGGCATACGACCGGACGTTCGCGCCCGTCGCGCGGAAGTCTGGCGCGATGCTCGGCATGGGCATGACCGAGAAGCAGGGTGGCTCCGATGTGCGCGCAAACCAGACGCGCGCCGAGCCTGCCGGGTCCGGCGCGCTGCACCGGCTCACCGGGCACAAGTGGTTTTGCTCCGCGCCGATGTGCGACGCGTTCCTCATGCTTGCGCAGGCCGCGGGCGGCCTCTCGTGCTTCTTCGTTCCCCGCTTCCTGCCCGACGGCGCGCCCAACGCCCTCCATTTCCAGCGCCTCAAGGACAAGCTCGGCAACCGCTCCAACGCCAGCTCAGAGGTCGAGCTGCACGGCGCCTGCGGCTGGATGCTCGGCGAGGCCGGGCGCGGCGTTCCGGTCATCATCGAGATGGTGCAGCACACGCGCCTGGATTGCGTGACGGGCACCGCCGGCATCCTGCGCGCCGCCCTGACCGAGGCGCTGCACCACGCGCGGTGCCGCCGGGCCTTCGGCGCGCCCCTCCTTGACCAACCGCTGATGCGCGCGGTGCTCGCCGACCTCGCGCTGGAGTCCGAGGCCGCCACCGCGCTCGCGCTGCGCCTGGCGCGGGCCTTTGACCATCCCGACGACTCCCACGAGACGCTGCTGCGCCGCGTGCTGACGCCGGCCGCAAAATACTGGGTGTGCAAGCGCGGCCCGCAATTCACGGCGGAGGCGATGGAGGTGCTCGGCGGCAACGGCTACGTCGAGGACTCCGGGCTGCCGCGCCTCTACCGCGAGGCCCCCGTCAACTCGATTTGGGAAGGCTCCGGCAACGTGATGTGCCTCGACGTGCTCCGCGCCCTCGCCCGCGCGCCCGAGGCGCTCGATGCCCTGGCCGCGGAGATCGTGCCGGCCGCTGATCCCCTCGCCGATGCCGCGC
>CALMOL010000019.1:9454-18325 GCA_937871685.1 uncultured Verrucomicrobiota bacterium | reverse complement strand
CAGCGGCCATGCCCGCCTTGCGGCGTCGCTGAGCTTGGGTCCGTTAGGCGGCTGTGACCATGCGATTCCCGAGCACGCCAACCTCCTGCGTTGTTTCCTCTCGCGCCCTCGTTGAGCGGGATTTGCGTGCGTATGGCGAGGATTCCGTTGCGGAGAGGCTGCGCACCATTTCAGAGGAAGATTTTCTCAAGATCGGTGAGCGAGCATTCGACTACTCCTGCATGCCTACCACCCTAAAGAGCGGCGTCAGGATGCTGCTTGCCAAGGCCCTAGCTCTGGCAGCGGTTGAGATCATCGAAGGCGCGCCACGAGATTTGCGACGCAAGAGACGTCTTTTCGTCTGACCGCGCCGCCTAACCACGCGCTGCAGCGAACGCCTCCAGGCGCTGCGGGCCACACCCTGCCCAGCCGCTGGCCACACCCCGACCCTCCACCCGGGGCAGCCGGCGCGCCCGCCTTGCGGCGTCACTGAGCTTGGGTCCGTTAGGCGTCAGAAAGCCACTTACACGCATGCCACCCGAAAGCTGCTTGCTATACTCCCTCATCCTCGCCTGTGAGGTTGGGTTCTGGGTCGTGTTGCTTGTGGCTCTTGCTGTCCGATACCTACTTGCAAAGGAGCGGCTTAGCCAGGCACTGCTTCTGTGCTTGCCGCTCGTCGACATCTTGCTGCTAGCTTTTACCGCGATGGACTTGCGCCGCGGATCGACAGCTACTTTCGCACATGGCTTGGCCGCCGCCTACGTTGGATTCACCTTGGCCTTTGGCGGCATGGCGATCAAGTGGGCTGACGCGCACTTTGCCCACAGGTTCGCAGGTGGTCCCGCCCCAGAGAAGGCTCCTTCCAGCGGGTGGCAAGCGGTCCGTTACGAATTCAATTTGTGGGGCCGCTGCATCTTGGCTTGCATCATTACGATGTCCTTGGTCGAAGCGCTCGTAAAGTTCGTCGGTAGGAGCGAAGCGACTCTACCCTTGTTGGCATGGCACAAGCATGCATTTGGATGCGTCGTGCTCTGGTTCCTCTTTGGCCCTGCATGGAGCCTGGCAACTGCATGGCGCCGTTCGCACTGACGCCTAACCCCTTGCTCGAGTCGACACGCTACGGCAGGCAGCTCAGCTCGAACATTAGGCGGCGTGAGGCGTGGGCAGTGGCCGAGCAGGTGCAGCCGCTCTCGAGCCTCGTTTTGCGAGCGCGCTGGGCGGTCTGCTCCCTCGCCTTCGCGTCGCGGCTTTTCCATCTATGCGTCTTTCTTGCCCCTGCGGCCGGGCCCGTGCTTAGATGCGCAGCACGGCGCACCTCGGAGTGCCCGTCACCTAACCACGCACTGCAGCGAGCCGCTCCACAGCGTCACGGCTCTTGCTGGCCACACCCCGGCCACACCCGCCCGCAGGAGCCGCGCCCCTGTTGCGCGGTCGCTGAGCTTGGGTCCGTTAGGCGGTTGCGCGAGCGCCAACATCAAGGAACTGCCCAAACTGCGATCACGCGATGGAGCGCGGCAAGGCGACGCTTGACCAAGCTTGATCCTTCTGGCTCACGTTCCGCGGCGGTTCGACCAATCTTGTCTTCCGCGGCGAGGAGTCAGGACGCAAGGTTGTGATGCGACCCCACGACGTCAGCCGCGCGTTCCTCTGCCACAAGTGCGGGGCCGCAGCCGTCGCGCCTGAGGACCTTCCATCCTGAGCTCGACGCGGCGCACGGCCAGACGCCGACGTTGTTCCAGTTCGCGCGCGGCTCCTTTGCTTCTCAGCGTTCTCTATCCTGCCCCTCAAATCCCTGCCTCGCTTGACTTTGCTTTGCCGAAGGTCGGTAACCACGCGCTGCAGCGAACGCCGCGAGGGCAAGTTTCGAGGGATTGATTTTCATGGGCGGAAAAATTCCCTTCCTGAGCTTGCGTTCAACGGACACTTGCTCCGCCCGCGAAGGCAACGCCGCGGGGCCGAGTCGGCGCCGCTGAGCAGCGCTCCGCCGCGGTGCCATCTCGGGCTACGCGGTGGCGGTGGCGGCCTTCCAGAACGCCTCGGCGGCCTGGCTGATGGAAACGCGCGGGCGGTAGAGGCGAATTTCCAGCTTTACGCCCCAGTCGTTCGAGGCGGCCACGGCCAGGCGGCCGGCGGCGAGATCGTCCTGGATCAGGAGCGCGGGGAGCCAGGCGAGGCCGCGGCCGTCGAGGGCCATCGTCCGCAGCACAGAAGCAAGGTGGGCGGTGAGGATGTCCCGCGCGCGCAGACTCTCGCGCTTCCGGCCAAGCACGGCGCGGAAGATTTCTCCCAAGCCGGATTCGGCGCTGTAGCCGAGCATCGGGACGGACGCAGCGTCGCCCTTGGCCGGCAGGTGATGGATGGGCTGGCCGTCGGCACCGGTCGCCGCGACGGGCAGCAGAATGTCGGCGCCGACGAGCAGCGAGGGACAGCCCGCGGCGTGCATTGGCCCCGGCACTTGTTCGTGGGCATACGACAGGACGAACTGAGCTTGGTTTTGGAGCAGGAGCGCCTCGCAGCGCGGCTGCACGTCCGACACCAACTGGAGCGGCCCGACGCTGGCGTGCGCCTCCAGCCCACGCAGCCAGCCGGGCAGAAAGGTGAACGACAGCGCGTGCGTGGCCGCGAAGCGCAGGGTCGCGGCGCTCGCCTCGGCCAGCGCTCGTGCCTCGCCGGGGAGCTTGGCGACCTGGGCCAGGATTTCCTGGGCGACCCGGCGAAACCACTGGCCGGCCTCGGTGAGCCGCGCGGGCTGCGAGGAGCGGTCGAAGAGCTCCGCGCCAAGCCATTCTTCGAGCGCGCGGATGCGCCGGGAGAAGGCCGGCTGGGTCATGTGCCGCTCGTCGGCGGCGCGGGAAAAGTTGCCGACGGCGGCCAGCGCCAGGAAGTCCTCCAGCCAGGAAAGGTTCATGACGATGCTTTCACGGCATGGAAGGATCGAAATTCGGCATTGGCCGGCGCGGGCGGTGCCCGCGATATCCACGGCGTCCCCACGCTGCGTGTGGCCCCCGCACCGCGCAACTTCCGGCGCCACCGCGCCCGCTCCCCCGCAAGAATCAGCCCACCATGAAAATCGTCGAGATCCGCGAGAAGACCATCCCCATCTCCAGCCCCATCCGCAACGCCTACATCGACTTCAGCAAGATGACGCTGAGCCTCGTGGCCGTGGTCACCGACGTGGTGCGTGACGGCCGGCCGGTGGTCGGCTATGGCTTCAACTCCAACGGCCGCTACGGCCAGGGCAAGCTGATGCGCGAGCGCTTCATCCCGCGCGTGCTGGAGGCAAAACCGGAGTCGCTGCTCGACGCCAGCAGCCAGAACCTTGATCCGCACAAGATCTGGGACGCCATGTTCACCAACGAGAAGCCCGGCGGCCACGGCGAGCGCTCGGTGGCCATCGGCACCATCGACATGGCGGTGTGGGACGCGGTGGCCAAGATCGAGGGCAAACCGCTTTTCCAACTGCTGGCCGACCGCTACGGCAATGGCCAGCCGAACCGCCGCATCTTCGTCTATGCAGCCGGCGGGTATTACTACCCCGGGCAGGACCACGAGAAGCTGAAGGATGAGATGCGCTCATACATTGATCGCGGCTACACCGTGGTGAAGAAGAAGATCGGCGGCGCCTCGCTCGACGAGGACCTGCGCCGCATCGACGCGATCCTCAGCGTGCTCCAGGGCGGCCAGAAGCTGTGCGTGGACGCGAACGGCCGCTTCGACCTGGACACCGCCATCGCCTACGCCAAGGCGCTCTCGCCATACGACCTCTTTTGGTATGAGGAGCCGGGTGACCCGCTCGACCTCGAGCTACAGGCCACGCTGCGCAATTACTACCCGAACCCGATGGCCACGGGCGAGGACCTCTTCTCGATGCAGGACGCGCGCAACCTGATCCGCTACGGCGGCATGCGCCCGGACCGCGACTGGCTCCAGTTCGACTGCGCGCTGAGCTACGGGCTGGTCGAATACCTGCGCACGCTAGCGATGCTGAAGGAACACGGCTGGTCGGCCTCGCGCTGCATCCCACACGGCGGCCACCAGATGTCGCTGAACATCGCCGCAGGCCTGGGCCTGGGCGGCAACGAGTCCTACCCGGACCTGTTTCAGCCCTTCGGCGGCTTCCCCGACGGCGTGAAGGTCGTGGACGGTCACGTGACCCTGCCCGATCTGCCCGGCATCGGCTTCGAGGGCAAGGCCGACCTCCACCGCGAGATGCAGGCGCTCGCGGCGTGAGGCAGGGCGTTGCGGCGCGGGGAAGAACCTTCTTTGCGAGTCGTTATCCAAGCTGGTTCAGGCGCTTGATCCCGCGCGTGAGGGGACGCTAAGTGAGCGCGGAAAAGAATCTCGGTGCGTCGCTCTGCGATACGGATGGCGATGCTGAGATATTTGTTCGCACCTGTTTAGGGCATTCAACCTCCGCGAAGGCCCAAGTTTCTGTCGGTTCGCCAGGACCCCCGCCCTCCGCGCGGGCACTCTCGAAGCAGAAGCTTCCGCTCCAAAAGCAGGGCCGCGCACTGGCAAGGCGGAAAGGTTCACCTGCGAGGTGAGACGCTTCACTTCAAAGGTGGGCGGTGGCACCATCAAGGTGCGCGCGTCCGCCTTGGACGTGGCCCCTTCCGCCTGCGTGCCTTGTGCCTCCACCCCAAAGGTCGAAGCGCGCACTTTCAAAGTGCAACGGCGCACTTTTTTTGTGCGAGCGCAGACTTTGAAAGTGGAAGCGCAAGCTTTTAAGCTCTGCGCGCAAACAAAAAAAGTGGAACCGCAGACTTTCAAAGTCTGGGCGCAGACTTTTGAAGTGCGTGCGCAGACTTTTTTTGTTTGAGCGCAAGCTTTCAAAGTGCGCGCGCAGACTTTGAAAGTGGAATTGCAGACCTTGAAAGTCCGACGTTTCACTTTGGAAGTGGATCGTTTCGTCCCTGGCGGTCGGCTCGGCAGGAAGGTGACGAACTTCGCGTCGCCGGGCACCGAAGGGAGCCATGAGCCGGGTGATTCGTTGCTGGCCCTTCTTCCTTGCGTTCTCGGCGACGCCCGGCAACGCTCCGCGCGATGACTTCCCGCCCTCTCGCCTCCCTGGCCGCTCTCGGACTGGCTGCCTCGCTCGGCGGGTGCGCGGGCTATGAGCTGGGGCCGGTGAAGCCGTCCTACTTGTCGCGGGTGAAGACCATCGCCGTGCCTACCGCGCGTTCGGAAGACCTGATTCCTCGCCTGGAGACGCTCACGACGAACGCCGTCATCAAGGAGATGCAGCGCGACGGCACCTACCGCGTGGTCAACGACGGCGCCGACGCGGTGCTCCTCATCACGGTGGAAAGCGCCACGCGCACCGCCACGCGCACCGTGCGCGGCAACGTGTTGCTGCCCTCTGAGTTCGTGCTCGACCTGCGCCTGCGCTACGAGCTGCGCGCCAACACCCGCACGGGCCGCGTGCTCGACGGCGGCAAGGTTTCCGGCCAGACGACGCTCTTCGTGAGCACCGATTTGGAACAAGACCAACGCCAGGCCGTCCCCCGCGCCGCCGAGCAGGCCGCGGCGCGCCTGGTGAGCCAGTTGAGCGAGGGGTTCTGAGGACCGAAGATCGAGGGGATAGGATCGAAGATCGTGGAAGTTTGGCGCGTGGACGCGCACTGGTCCCACGATCTTCTATCCTCGATCTTCGAGCCTCAGTCCACCTTCCCCCAGCGGGATCGAATGATCTCCACCATCGCCGGGTCACGCATGTCGAAGGTCTCGCGGCCGGGGCGATCTCGCGGCATGTCGGGGAACCACTTCCACCAGAACATCCCGCGCAGCTCGGGGAAGCGCGCGCCCTCCAGCGCCAGCGCGGCCTCCACGCAGCGCGCGCGGATCGCGGCGGCGTTCTCTCCTCCCGAGGCGTATTCCCAAGGCTTGGACGCGGCAAGGGCGCTCTCGTTGTAGCCGATCTCGGTGAAGACCAGCGGCCGGCCCTTGCTCCGCGCGTAGTCGCCCAGCCCACGCATCAGCCGGCCCCACGCCGCGGTCAGTTCAGCCGCGGTCGGGTCCGGCGTTTCCGCGAGGATGAAATACGCGCCGATGCCGATGAAGTCGCACGCGTCCCAAAAGGGGATCTTCCAATACTCGGTCCAGTTCGCGTGGTAGGTCACCGGGCCGGCGAATTCCCGTCGTGCCGCCGCGATGATCCGCCGCCAGCGCGCCTCGAAGTGAGCCATCTGGTCATACTCGTGGCCGACGCAGAACAGCGTCGCGCCGCCCTCCTGCGCGAGCTTGGCGAGGCCAGTGATCCATTCCTCGTATTGGTCGAAGAAACGGTCCCACTCTTCATTGCGCTCAAACCAGATCGCGCCGCGCCATTTGAACTTGGTGCCCCAGTATCCGAGGTGCGGAATCATGAGCAGCCCCAGGCCGCGCTCGCGCGCCATGGCCATCGCGCGCACGAGGTGAGATTGCTCACTGGCGGGGCGGAAGCGCACGCCGCCTTCCTCAGACACTTGGGCGTAGGGATGGATGGCCACATGCGTGACGCCGAGGGCCTTGAGGCGATCAAGCGCCGCGCCGAACTCCGGCGTGCCCCACTCCCAGCCCCACGTCTGGCACGACACGGTCATCCCGCGCAAAAACCCCGCCGGCAGCGGCCGCGGCTCATCGGCGCGCAGGGTGGGGGTGAGCGCGAGCAGCGCCAGCAGGACGGCGCCGAATTTGGTCAGCCACGGAGGCACGGAGGGCATGGGGACGACCGAGAGGATAGAAGATGGAAGATGGCAGGGAACGTTTTCACCCGCTGGAGACGCACCGGATGCCAGAAAGATTTCCTGCTATCTTCCATCCTCCATCCGCCATCCTCTCGGTCTTTTCCGTGTTTCCGTGGCGAAATTGTTTGCGTGCCGGCGGGCCGCCCCCGGCTTTCCTTTGGCGATGAAGCTTCAAGGCCGCCGCGTCCTCGTCACCGGATCATCTCAAGGCATCGGCCGCGAGGTGGCCCTGCGCCTCGCGCAAGAGGGCGCCGACGTGATCGTGAACTACCGCTCGCATCCCGAGGAAGGCGAGTCGGCCAGCGCCGAGATCCGCGCCCTCGGCCGGCGCAGCGTGGCGGTGGGCGCCGACCTCGCGAACGTCGCCGAGGTGCGCACGCTGGTGGAACGCGCCGCGCAGGAGCTGGGCGGGCTCGACATCCTCGTGAACAACGCGGGCATCGAGGTCCACGATGCTTTCCTCGACGTGCGCGAGGAGGACTACGACCGCGTGCTGGCCGTGAACCTCAAGGGCGTGTTCTTCGCCACCCAATCCTTCGCGCGCCTGCGCCGCAACGCTGGCCAGCCCGGCGGACGCGTGATCAACATTTCCTCGGTCCACGAGGACCTGCCCTTCCCGAACTTCACCCCCTACTGCGCCAGCAAGGGCGGCCTCAAGATGCTGATGCGCAACCTTTCCATCGAGCTGGCGCCGCTTGGCATCACGGTGAACAACATCGCGCCCGGCGCGATCGAGACGCCCATCAACGCGAAGCTGCTCCACGATCCCGCCAAGCTGTCCGCGCTCGTCGCGAACATCCCGCTCGCGCGCCTCGGCAAGACCCAGGATGTGGCCGGCGCGGTGGCCTTCCTGGCCTCCGAGGACGCCGCCTACGTCACCGGTGCCACGCTGGTGGTGGATGGCGGCCTGACGTGGAACTACTCGGAGCAGTGAAAAACTCGAAACTCGAAGTTCGAAACTCGAAACAAGGCCCGAAAGGACAGAAGGCCCGAAAGCGATGAGCACGCGGCCAAACCGGTTTTCGGCGCTTGCCGTCTTTTCCGGCGCTTGTTTCGAACTTCGAGTTTCGAGTTTCCTCAACCCCCACCGCGAGGTCGCTGCTGACCTTCAGAGCCGGGTGATGAGGGCGGAGGTGTCCCAGCGGTTGCCGCCTTTCTCCTGCACCTCGGCATAGAAGCCGTCCACCAGCGCGGCCACGGGGAGCTGCGCGCCGATGCGCTCGGCTTCTTCCTTGGCGATGCCGAGGTCCTTGCGCATCCAGTCCACGGCGAAGCCGAAGTTGAACTTGCGTTCCAGCATGGTCTTGCCGCGGTTGGACATCTGCCAGGAACCGGCGGCGCCTTGCGAGATGGCGGCCAGCACCTTCTCGCCATCGAGACCGGCTTTCTCGGCGAAGGCGAGACCCTCCGAGATCGCCTGCACGAGGCCGGCGATGCAGATCTGGTTCACCATCTTGGTGAGCTGGCCGGCGCCCGGCTTGCCGAGGTGAACCACGGCCTTCGCGTAAGACCACAGCACGGGCTCGGCCTTGGCGAAATCCTCGGCGTCGCCGCCGACCATGAGGGAGAGCTGGCCGTTCTCGGCGCCGGCCTGGCCGCCGGACACCGGGGCGTCGAGGAAGCCCACGCCGCGCTCCTTGGCGGCCGCGTGGAGCTTGCGCGCGATCGTGGCGGAGGCGGTGGTGTGGTCCACGAGCACCGTGCCGGCCTCCATGCCGGCGAGCGCGCCGTCCGGCCCGAGCGCCACGGCCTCCACGTCCTGGTCGTTGCCCACGCACATCATCACGAAGCGCGCGCCCCGGGCAGCCTCGCGCGGAGTCGCCGCCGCCTTGCCGCCGTGCTTGGCGGCCCATTGCTCGGCTTTGGCGAGGGTGCGGTTGAACACGGTGACGGTGTGCCCCTTGGCCGCCAGGTGCCCGGCCATGGGGAAGCCCATCACGCCAAGGCCGAGGAACGCGACGGGGAAGGAGGAAGATTCGGGCATGGGAAGAAACGCTTGGGGTTTGGAGAGAAGAGGGGAGGGGAAGCCATATCGCATTTCCCCGCCTCGTCGTCCCGGCCGAACCCTTGACCGTTGGAATTTCATCACGCACCCGCTCCATGCGAGCGCATATGGTGTGACTGCTCCACTTGGTCGAGGCGCGGTTTTTTGGTGGGGGGGGGTGGC
>CALMOL010000019.1:3863-9444 GCA_937871685.1 uncultured Verrucomicrobiota bacterium | reverse complement strand
GCGTCCGTCCGCCCTCTTCCTTCCCGCGCCGGGGGCGCGCGCTGCCGCCCCCCCCCCCCGCCACCCAAAAACGCGGTCGGCCTTCCGCAAGCCAGTTGGAGCGGGCGAGGATGTCGGTGATCCTGAGTCGCACCGAATGGCCAGCATGGGGAGCGGAGAGCACGGTAAGGCGGAAAGATTGACACCCCCGGCCATTCGTGGTGTCCTCGCCGCAGCCCCCATGCGCTGCCCCAAATGCGGAAATGTCGAGGACCGCGTGATCGACTCGCGGCCGGTGGACCATTTCGCGGGCATCCGCCGGCGCCGGGTGTGCCTCAAGTGCGAGCACCGCTTCACCACCTACGAGGAAGCCGAGCGCATCGAGCTGCGCGTGGTTAAGCGCGACGGCCGCGTGGAAGGCTTCGATCGCGGCAAGCTCCTGCACGGCATGGAAGCGTCCTGCATGAAGCGCCCGGTGAAGCTCCAGGCCATCGAGCAGGCCGTGGATGAGATCATCGCCGAGCTGGAGATGGAGAACGAGCGCGAGATTCCCGCGCGCCTCATCGGGATCAAGGTGATGGAGCGTCTCCACGCCCTGGACGAGGTGGCCTACGTGCGCTTTGCGTCCGTGTATCGCCACTTCCAGGAGGTGGGCGACTTCATCGACGAGATCAAGCAGCTCGCCGCCAAGCCGCGGGTGAACGGGGCGCAGCCGGACTTGTTCAACGGGCTGCCGCGATAAGGTTCAAGCTGCAAGCATCAAGCTTCAAGGAAGGGCCGAAGAGGGAAAGAAGGCGGGCGCCCTGGCTTTGCGCGGCGGTTCTTCTTTTCGGCAATTTCCGCCTCCTGCCTTGAAGCCTGAAGCCTGAAGCCTGAAGCTTTTCCTCCATGACCCTCTTCGAGAAGATCGCCGCCCGCCAAATTCCGGCCGACATCGTCCACGAGACCGACGACGTGCTCGCCTTCCGTGACATCGACCCGAAGGCGCCGGTCCATGTGTTGATCGTGCCCAAGCGCTGCATCCCGCGCGTCGGCGAGGCCGCGGCGACCGATCACGCGGTGCTCGGAAACCTGCTGCTCGCCGCCGGCGAGGTGGCGCGCAAGCTCGGCGTGCTGGACTCCGGCTTCCGCCTCGTGGTCAACCACGGCCGCGACGCGGGCGAGTCCGTTCCCCACATGCACGTCCACCTGCTCGCCGGCCGCGCCCTCGCGTGGCCGCCGGGCTAATGGACGGCGTTTGAAGTCACGGCCTGCTTTCGCTGCCTTTCCCAACTCTCATCCCTCAACTCTCAACTTTTCCCCCTTGTCCCCCGGCCAATCCCTCCGCGCCGCCGTCGAGGCCGAGCGCCCGCTCCAGGTCCCCGGCGTCGTCAATGCCTACTCGGCAATGCTCGCCCAACGCGCCGGCTTTCGCGCGATCTATCTCTCGGGCGGCGCACTGGCCGCCACGCTCGGGCTCCCCGACCTTGGCGTCACGACGCTGAATGACGTGTGCGAGGACGTGCGCCGCATCACCGACCGGGTGCCGCTGCCGCTCCTCGTGGACGCGGACACCGGCTGGGGCGGCGCGTTTTCCATCGCGCGTGCCGTCCACGACCTCGCCAAGGCGGGCGCGGCTGGCTGCCACCTCGAGGACCAAGTGCAGGCCAAGCGCTGCGGCCACCGGCCGGGCAAGGAGCTCGTGGCGTGCGACGAGATGTGTGACCGCCTCCGCGCCGCCGCGGACGGCCGCGCCGGCTCGCGCGACGACCAGTTCGTCCTGATGGCGCGCACCGACGCCTTTGCCAACGAGGGCCTGGACGCCGCGGTGGACCGCGCGGCGCGCTACGTGGAGGCCGGCGCCGACATGATCTTCGCCGAGGCGCTGGCGACGCTCGACGACTACCGCGCCTTCACCGCGCGCGTCTCAGTGCCGGTGCTGGCGAACATCACCGAGTTTGGCAAGACGCCGCTGTTCACCGTGGACGAGCTGCGCGAGGCCGGCGTGCGCCTGGCGCTGTATCCCCTGAGTGCCTACCGCGCGATGAACGCGGCGGCCGCGCAAGTCTTCGGCGCGCTGCGGAAGGAAGGCACGCAGAAGGAGGTGGTCGGCCTGATGCAGACGCGCGCCGAGCTCTACGAGGTGCTCGGCTACCACGCGTGGGAGGACAAGCTCGACGCGATGTTCGCGAAGGGGAAGGGCGATACGGCGCCGGGCGGATGACTGACGGTTACGGCGCATTCACCGTGAACCACTCGCCGTTGGAGACAGCGCGCGGATGCATCGCCATGCAGGACGAGCATCGGCGCATCGGCACATTTGCGGAGGAGTGCCGCGCGTGCCTCGTCCGGCACGGGATCGCGTCCGACGAGCGATCCGCTCCGGGCTGATCATCACTTGGCTTCCTCAGCCGTTTCCCGAAGCTGCGCCGTTGAATTCGTCTCCGCCTCCCGCTGATCCCTCGCCCGGCCTCCTCGCGCAAGCGTGGCCGTCGCTGGCGGCGTGGATCGCCTTCGGCCTGCTCGTCGAAGGCTTCGCCGGCTGGCGCGTTCCAGCGGTGATGGATGACCCGATCCGGCGCGAGATGTTTCGCCTCGCGCACGCGCACGGCACTCTGCTGAGCCTGCTGCTCGTCGCGGCGGCGCTTTGCGCGCGGCTTGGCCTGCTCCACGCGCCGCGCGCTGCCTGGTGGGCGCTGCGGGCGGCGGTGCTGGCGATGCCGCTGGGCTTCCTGCTGGGCGGCGTGTGGCACCCTTCCGTGGACCCCGGCCCCGGGGTGTGGCTGGTGCCGCCGGCCGCGGTGTTGCTGCTGTGGTTCGCCGTCGCCGCGGCGATGGGGAAGAAGGGCATCGTGGACCCGGAGCCGGAAGCCATGGCGCCGCCGAAGAAGCGGGGGCGGAAGGGCTGAGAAGATGGAAGATGGAAGGTGGCAGGGCGCTTTCCTCGCGTTTGGAACCTCTCCGAATGCGCGGCCCGCTCGCTGCCATTGCCCCCGGCACCCTGGCTTTCTCGCTCCGCTCGATTTTCCATCTTCCATCCTCTCGGGCTTTCCCCGGCTTCCCCTCAGCCCAGCCGAAACGCCAGCTCGCGCACCACGCCGGGACCGAAGCGTGCGCGCAGCTTTTCCAGCAGCTCGCGCTTCCAGCGGCGCTCCAGCTCGAAGCGCAGCGTGGGATGCATCACGCGCACCGTGAGCACGCCGTCGATGAGCTTGGCCGGCGCGGTGTGCTCGGCGAGAAATTCTCCCGCCAGCTCCTTCCAGGCCGCCGCGAGCACCGCCTCGCCCGGCCCGATCTTCTTGCCGATCTCGCGCATCAGCGCCGCCGCCATGAGCCCGGCCATGGCGGCCGGCCGATTGGGGGCCGACGACGGCTCGTGCCCGCCGTGCCATTCCGCCAGCACCTGCCGCCGCATCCGCTCCGCTGGCGTCAGCGCCACGCGGCGTCGCGGCAGCGAGGGGTCAAGCATGGCGGAAGTTCCCCAGCGCCGCTTCCTCGGCAAGGCGCCGGCGCGGCCGGCAGCGGTTGCAGCCTGACACCGCCGGCGGCGCTCCTCAGCCCAGGGCGGCACGCAGGAAACGCAACTCGGCGTCGATTTCCTTTTCCGAGGGGTGCTCCAAGGTTTCTGCGACCTGCGCTCGCACCGCCTGCCGGTAGCGCTCCCGCAGCCGGCTTACCGCCTTGCGCATTGCCTCCGGTGAAAGCCCGAGGCTGGGAGCCGCCGACTCGTAGGTGATTCCCGGAGCGCGCTCCCGTTCGAGAAACACCTCGAAAATGGGAAACGCCGCCTGCCGACCCGCGGTAGTCTCCTCCGCCAGGAGCTGCGCCTTGGCGGCCGCGAGCAGGGTGGATGCCCAGGTGCGCGCGAAAACATCCTCCGGCGGGGATTGGTCCGCGACCTCCCGGCGATATCTTGTCTCGCCGTCATCATACTCCTGGTCCAGCGAGACCAACCGTTGTCCCCCGCCGCGCTTCAGCGCCCCGGCGCGATGCCTTTCCCGGCTGATGAAGCGCGTGAAGGCGGTGAGCAGGAAGGTGCGCAGCCGACCCTTGGCTGGATCCGCCGCGCCGAACAGGCCCTTCTCCAGCAGGTAGAGGAAAAATCCCTGGACGAGGTCCTGCGCGTCGGGAGGCGCGCTTCCCTGGCGGCGCGCGAACGCGTAGAGGGGTTGCCAGTATGCCCGGCACAGCAGTTCCATCGCGCTGCGATGCAGCTGCGTCCCCGTGCCATCACGCGCCCGCAGCACGACGCTCCACTGCGTTTGCGGGAAGCCCGCCCCGCGCGTGGGCGGCTCGATCGGTCTCGTCTCGTCCATGCGAAGGCTTTTCCAGCGTTCCCCGGCCGGACTTGTGTCAGGACCAAAAATTTGCGCCGGGAGAAAAATTTCTTGTCACGAATCGGCGCAGGGAGCCAATAGTGAATGTGTCATCGAAGCATGCGATTCGAAGTGACACCTCCTTCCTCTTCTTTCCCTTCTCAGTCAGATGCGCTCCGCGCGGGCACGCTTGCGCCGGCGGAGGGCACGTCGGGCAGGAAAGCCGTTTCCATCTCTCCTCCGGGCCCGTGACCTCCTCGTCTCACCATCATCTTGCCCTGCCCGTGGGCTATGGGCTTGAGAATTATCAGATTCTTCGCGTGCTTGGTCAGGGTGGATTTGGAATCACCTATTTGGCAAAGGACACGCACCTCGATCGCGAGGTGGCCATCAAGGAGATGTTCCACCCCGAGTCCACGATGCGGGGCCCCGGCCACACCATCGTGCCGAAGAGCGAGGCGAGCCGGGCCGACTTTGAGTGGGCTCGGCAAAGCTTCATCCGGGAAGCCAAGACGCTGGCGAGGCTCAATCACCCGAACATCGTGAAGGTGGACCGCCTGCTGGAGAAGAACGGCACGGCTTACATGGTGATGGCATTCGTGCACGGGAGAAACCTGGAGGAATGGCTGCGCGGGCGCGCGCAGTTGGACGAGCGGCAGGTGCGGGCCATCCTGCTGCCGCTCCTCGAGGGACTGAGCGAACTGCACGCCCTCGGCATCCTCCACCGTGATATCAGCCCGGAGAACATTTTCATCTCCGACAAGGGCCAGCCCATCCTCATCGACTTCGGGAACGCCCGCGCCAACCTGGGCCAGGCCGTGGAGCACAGCGCGCTCGTCATGCGGCGGGATTACTCGCCCCCGGAACTCTTCGCCAACGCCACCCGCCAAGGCCCTTACACGCACTTCTACTCGCGGGCGGGCACGATGATCCGCGCGATCACCGGCCAGGCGCCGCCGGGCGCCTACGACCGGGTCGCCGGCCCTGATCCCTACGCGCCGCTCCTCCGCACGCACCAGGGCCGTTATTCCCCGGCCCTTCTCAAGAGCATCGACCAAGCCTTCGCCATCCGCTCGGCGGACCGCCCGCAGACGGTGCAGGAATGGCGGCGGCAGCTGGCTAAGCCGCGCACGCCTTCCCCCGCGCCGTCCCCCTGGGCTCCCATCCGCTGGCTGATCGGCGGTGCCGTGGGCTTGGCCGCTTCCATTCTGCTCGGGGTTTTGTTGCTGGGCCCTCAGCAAGGCGGCACCTCTGCGCCGGGCGCCACGCCCACGCCCACCCCGTGGCCAGCGCCAGTCACCGTGGCG
>CALMOL010000019.1:0-3853 GCA_937871685.1 uncultured Verrucomicrobiota bacterium | reverse complement strand
GTCCCTGCCGGCGAAGACGGTCGACGAGCTCGTCGCCCACGCGCGCGCCAACCCTGGCACCAACTCTGGCGCCGACTCGGCCGCCAATCGTGATTCCCACCGCCGTGCCCACCCGCGCGCCGACGCCTCGGCCCACGCCTGTCCCGACGGCCCAGCCCACCGTGGCGCCGGCGACCGCGGCGCTACCGGACATAGATTACGTGACGATCCCGGTTTTGGGCGGGCGCTTCAGCGCACACTCGGTGCGGGTCAAAGACTTTCGGATGTTTGTTGACGACCTGGCGGCAAACCCGGAGCTGCGCCAGAAACTCTGGGGCTCCGAAGAGCTGCCGTCCAAGTGGCGGGGACCCCATTCCAATCCCGTCGTGAGAGGCGACACGGTTTACAACGGGGATGAATACCCGGTGGTGATGGTTTCCTGCAAGGAGGCAGAAGCCTTCTGCCGGTGGCTGTCGAATCGACTGTCTGCCCAGCAAGGCCGGGAGGTGCGCGTTCGCCTGCCCACGTGGCAAGAATGGTCAAGCGTGCGCGGGGAAAGCAAATATCCGTGGGGATCTTCGCCCTCCCCCGCCGATGCCAGCAGGGACAGAGTCGCCAACGTCAAAGGAAAAAATCTCGCGCTGGCGAAGGATTTTCCCAGAAACGGCCTCGGCCTTTACCAGATCGGCACCAACGTGGAGGAGTGGACCAGCAGCAGGAATGACGGCGGCGCTTACGTCGTCGGGGCGCCCTGGACGTCGAGGATCGTTGACGAAGAAGGAAGCATTTACACCGGCAAGGTGATCGACCCCAAGCGGCACTCGCCCATCCCGCTGGACACCTGGCATGTGGCCATCGGCTTCCGCTGCGTCATCGAAGCCGATCCGAGCGGGCGCAGATAATGAAAATTTCTTGGTCACGATTTTTCGGCGGCGCCCAATAGAACGGCATGAACCTCTCGCGTCCTTTGCTCTCCACCACCCTCCCGTCGCCCCTGGCGAAGGCGTCTGCCCAGCCGGGCGGCCATTTGCTCCGCTGGTCCGCCGTCGCCGCGGCGGTGCTCTTCGCCCTCGGCCTCTTCTCGGTGGCGGACGCCTTGTCGCGCCGCGACGCGGGCGTGCCGCGAGCGGCGCTGGCCGTGGCTTCCCCCGAAGCCGCCAACCCGGCGCGCCGGGCAGCGGCGGCGCAGTTCGAGGCGGCTCAGTCCGAGGCGGTCGCGCTGCGCCGCGAGCTCATCGCGGTGGAAGGGGAGAAGGAGCGGTTCGAAGCCGCGATGAAGAACTACCTGCTGGACCACAAGATGGCGCTTGCCGCCCTCGCGGCCGGGGTGGGCGGCGGCAAGGTGGCCCTGGACGATTCCAAGCGGTTTTCCGCCGAGGCCAAGACGCTCGCGGGCACCGTCGCTTTTCTCGGCATTCTTTGGGCCATCGGCAATCACCAGGAGGTGCTGGAAGTGGCCGATCGCCTGGCCAAGGCCGACATCATGATGAAGGGCTTCGACGCCCGCATGGCCAAGCTGCGCGGCCGGGTCACGGCGGCCGATGCCCGCGCCGCGGAGGCCCGCCGGGCCATGTGACGTGCCACTCAAGTTTTTGCTTGTGCTCCAACCCGCATTCCGCTTACACCACCGCGCAAAATTTCCCGGTTTCCCTTCTATCCCCGCAATCCCATGAATCGCCGCACGTTCCTGCTTACCGCCGTCCTCCTCTGCTTGCCCTTGGCCGCGTTGTCCGCCCAGACGCGCCGCCGCGCCAATCCGCGTGCCCAAGCCACGCCGGCGGCCCAGGCCGCCCGCGGCGAGGTCTATGGCATGATCGAGATTGGCGCCAAGGGCGTCAAAGCGTTCCTGATCAAGGTCGGGCAGCCGGACATGCGGTCCGAGGATCCGCCCGTCGAGGTGGTCCAATCCTTTGAGCCGTCCAACCAGGACGCCTTTGCCGGCGGCCTCACCGCCCCCGCGGTGCGGGCGGCCGTGACCGACCTT
The DNA here is from genome assembly GCA_937871685.1 of uncultured Verrucomicrobiota bacterium. Lineage (GTDB taxonomy): Bacteria > Verrucomicrobiota > Verrucomicrobiia > Chthoniobacterales > SZAS-18 > SZAS-18. The sequence continues at coordinate 1,890 of CALMOL010000019.1, read as the reverse complement.
CGCGCGCGGATGATCGACCAGCACCGCGTGCCGGCCGACCGCATCTTCGTGGCGGGCAGCAGCGGCATTCCAGAGGAGGTGCGCACCACGCTGGAGCGGGCCTTCGAGAGCGAGTCGTTCAAATTCGAGTTCATCACCTCGACCAAGGAGTCCACCCTCGTCTTCAAGGGCATCGTGCCGCCGTGGCGCTACAACATCAATGAAGTGGTGGTGCTCGACATCGGCAGCGGCAACACCAAGGGCGCCTACCTCACGAGAAGGGGCTCGCTGCGGGAGCAGGAGTTCGCCAATTTCGCGGTGAAATGGGGGACAGGCACCTTTGCCAAGGGCGTCCTCGCGCAGAAAAAGGACGGCGACTTCCTGGCCGCCGCCGAGCCGCTGCTGGCCGCGGAGATCGCCAGGCCGGTGCAGGCCGACGCCGAAAGGCTGCCGGGCATGCGGAGGTGCACCCGGCTCTATCTGGCCGGGGGAATTTGCTGGACGATGGCCACGCTGATGCGCCCCGAGCTGATCGGGACCAATGAATCCGGCCGCGAGGTGAACTGGGTGCAGCTAACCCAGGGCGACGTGAACCGCTTTGTGCGTTTGGCAACCACCAACCCGGCCGCCCTTTACGAGATCGACTACTCCCAGGTGCGCCCGCAAAACCGGGAGCGAGCCAAGGAAGAAGTGGCGAAGGTAGGGCGCACCTTCACCCAGGAGCAGGTGATGGCGGGTGCCCTGATCCTGAAAACTTACCTGAACGAGATGCAGCGCGAACGCCCGAAGGCCGCGATCTTCTTCTCGCGCCGGGCGATCTCGGCCTGGCCAATGGGATTCGTGCTTGAAAAGGCGGGCGGCACCTGAGGCACCCCGCGCCCACCTCCCGGACATCCTCCGCTTTCCAACCCCCACCACGACATGTTTGCCCAACCTGACCTCCCCGCCCGGCGATCCCGCCCTCGCTGGCGCAGGCTGGCCGCCAAAGCCGCGCTCACGCTCCTGCTGGCCCTGCCTGCCGCTCTCGCCGCCCAGTTGAGGGACTTCCAGCGAGTGCCGTCGGCCAAGGACAGCCCCGACAAACTCGCCTTTGAGTTTGCCCTGAAACGGTCAGCGCCGGTGAAGGGGGTGCAAGTCACCAGCGCGGGCACTCCCCTCGAAGCGATCTTCACGACTCCAGAGCAACCCAAGGACATTTCGTGCGCCTTCCTGGTGGTCGTGGACAGAAATCTTGGCCGGGATGAAGAACTGGGAGCGATGGTGCGGGCCAGCCTGCGGGATTTCTTTGATCGCATCGGCGAAAGTCCGCTCTACCAGTTCGGCCTCACCACCATGTCCTCGGGCTATTTCCAACGGACCGATTGGCCGGGCCGGAAGGAAGCCTCATCCAAGTCCAACGAAGAGAAAGACGCCTACGGACGCGTGATGAGTGGGATCAGGCTTGAGGGGGGCGTGCCTAACTTCGCGAGCGTGCGCTCCGCCATCGATCATCTCGCCGGCGTCAACGCGCGGCGCAAATGCCTGATCCTGCTCACCGGTGGCATCCCGGAGGGCCAGCAGACCGTCCGCGATTCCCTCGTCAAGGCGGCGCGCGACGCGAGGGTGGTGATTCACACCATTGTGTTCGACGCCGCCGCGGCCGGCGCTTCCGCCTCCAACGCCTCGCGACTCGCCGGCTTTGCGGAGGAGACCGACGGCTTGGCGGTGCGAGTTGGCGCCGGCGAGATCAGGCAAAGTCCGGAGGAAGCGCGCCAAACGCTCCGGCGAACGGCGGGCCAAATGCTCCTCGCGCTCACCTCCGGCGGTCGCGTGGAGGTGAACACGGGCAAGTTGACAAGGCCGTTTCCGCTCACGTTTACGGTGAAGACCGAGGCGGGCGCTGAGTTCACCCAGGAGATCAAGGTCGAGGAA
>CALMOL010000018.1 GCA_937871685.1 uncultured Verrucomicrobiota bacterium | reverse complement strand
ACCTCTTCCACCACGCGCGCACGGGCGGTCGCCCGGGCAAATCATAGGCATCCGCCGCTCCGCTCCCCGTTGGAAGGCGACAAGTCGGCGCCGCCGGGCCCGCTACTTCTCCCACTGCGGGCGGTCGAGCCAATAGGGGTCGGCCACGCCCTCGCGGTAGGCCTTCAGCGCGCCAGGCGAGGAATTGACGCGGAGGTTCGAGTGGGAGCCGTCCTTGTTCGGCCACCGCTCGTGCCAAAACACGATGGCCTTGATGCGGTCGTATTTCGGATTGCGCATCGCCGTGAACGCCTCGCGGATCCACGCGCCGCGGTCGCCTTTCTTCGGCAGCTCGGCCGCGCCCCACTCGCAGATCATTACCGGCTTGTTCGGCGCGAATTCCCTCATCTGCAGGTAGGGAAAGTTCAGCAGCGGGGTGAAGTCGCTCCACTCATCGCCCTGATACTGCGCGCCATACACGCTCATGCCGACCCAGTCCACGTAGTCGTCGCCGGGATAATACTGCTCGGAATCGTTCCACCCGTCCGTCGGATACGGGTAGTTCATCACGTGGAGCACCCAGATCACGTTCGTGGCGCCCCGCGCGCGGACTCGGTCCACCACGCGGCGATACATCTTCTTCCATGTCTCCGGCCCCATGAACCGATCGACGCCAGGCTTCTCCCCCTTGGCCGGCGGCACCCGCACGCCCGCGCCATAAAACCAGCCGGACCACGGGAACCAAGTGCCATTCATTTCATTGCAGAAGGAAACGAACATCGGCCGGCCAAAGGCCTTGGCGGCGTCCGCCCAGCGGTCGATGTAGGCGTCGTGCTTGCCGGCGAGGATCGACGTCACGGAATACTTGTCCGGGCCGGCCTCCTGGTCGTAAGGCCGGTCCCACGGCGACCAAAACACGAGCGGCACCGCGCCGTGGCGGGCGATCAGCTCGACGTTCGCCTTGGGGAAGGTCTGCTCGCCCCAGTAGGACGACGAGGCGACGATGGCGTTCCGCTTGCCCGTGAGCGTCTCAAACTTGTCGATGGCCTCCAGCGTCACCGCGTCCTCGTTCTCGCCGAAGTCGATGTAGGCCCCGGCGTAGGCGCCCTTCGCGGGCACCGCGAGCCGCGCGCCCTTTTCCACCGGCGGCGGCGCGGCGGGCGCGGGCGGCGGCTTGGCCTCGCCGGAGCAAGCCGAGAGCGCAAGGCAGGAAAGCGTCGCCGCGACGCGGGCGGCACGGCCAAGGAAGCAGGAATTCATGCGGGAAAATCGACGCGGCCGGCCCGGCGAGCGCTCACGGCTTGGCCGGCACCGGGAGCTTCTCGACGCCCGCCCCCACCCCGGCGGTGCGCTCCAGCTTGCCCCAGCCGACCAGCGCGCCGCGCAGGGCGCGCGAGATCGCCTTCCACACCACGTAGGAAAGCAGCACGCGGTAGATGCAGCGCAGCGGCACGATGGTGAAGGCGCGCCGCAGCGGCTCGCGCTCCATGAGGCACGCGGCGATGGCCAGCACCACGTCCACGAGCAGGTAGATGGTGAAATACGGCAGCACGGCCATGCCGTTGCCGAGCAGCAGCGAGAGCAGCAGGCTCAGGTCCACGAAGGGCGTGGCCGCCACGAGCAGGATCTGGAAGAACCACACCCCCGGCAGCGAGAACCACCCCAGCGCCGGGCGCCGCGCGCTGAAGAGGAGATCGCGGTGCTTCCACAGGCACTGCATCGTCCCGAAGGCCCAGCGGAAGCGCTGCTTGGCCAGCGCGCGGAAGGTTTCCGGCGCCTCGGTCAGCGCCACGGCGCGCGGCGTGTAGGCCACCTTCCAGTCGCCGCGGTGCAGGGCGAGCGTGAGGTCCGTGTCCTCGGCGAGCGTGTCGTGCGAGAGGCCGCCCACCGCCCGCACGGCCGAGCGGCGCAGGGCCGAGATCGCGCCGGGCACCACCGTGATGCAGTCCCACACGGCGTAGGCGCGCCGGTCCAGGTTGAAGCCGCAGATGTATTCGAGCGCCTGGCAGCGCGCGATGAGCGAGTGCGGGTTGCCCACCCGCGCGTGGCCGGACACGGCGCCCACCTTCGGGTCGCGCAGCGGGGCGACGAGCCGGCGGATCGTGTCGGGCCGGAACTGCGTGTCCGCGTCCAGCAGCACGATGGCCTCGTGCCGCGCCTCCGCGAAGCCCCGCTCCAGCGCCGCGGCCTTGCCGGCATTCGGCTGCGTGACGAGGCGCAGGCGGGGATCGTGCGCCGCGAGGTCGGCGACGATCAGCCCGGTGCCGTCCGTGGAACCGTCGTCGATCACGAGCACCTCCAGCTCGCCGGGATGGTCGGAATCCAGCACCGAGCGCAGCGTGGCGGCGATCACCTTCGCCTCGTTGAAGGCGGCGATCACCACGCTCACCGGCGGGGCAAACGCCGGATCCTCCACCGGCGCGCGGTAGCGCAGGGCCAGCCACAGGATCACCAGCGTGCGACCCACCACGAGGAACGTCGCCACGAGCAGGATGCCCCAGGTGAAGCTCTCGAAGGCATGGAGAAAGCGGAAGCCCGCCGCGCTCATCCAGCGCGCGAAGCGCGGCCCGGACCCGCTCAGCGGCGGCATCACCGCGTCGTAGGTCTTCCCGATCAGCCCGTTCAGCGGCACGATGTCGTCGCCGCGACCGCGCAGGTATTCGATGACGCGGGGCAGCGCCTCGAGCGTCTGCTCGCGGTCGCCGCCGCCATCGTGCATCAACACGATGGTCCCGCCGGCCTGCCGCGCGGCGCGCACCCGTTCCAGCATCGCGTCCGCGCCGTCGCGCTCCCAGTCCAGCGTGTCGATGTCCTCCAGCGCCACGAGGTAGCCGAGGCTCTGGGCGAGGTTGAGCGGCCGCACGTCCTCGATGCGCGCGGGGGCGGCGTCCGCGTTGTAGGGCGGCCGGAAGAGGAGCGTGGAGCGGCCGGTCAGCATCTCGATGAGGCGCTGGGTGGCGTTCAGCTCGATGCGCGTCTGCGCGCCCGCCGTGGTGGAAAGGTTCGGGTGCGAGTAGGAATGGTTCCCGAGCAAGTGGCCCTCCGCGATGATCCGCTGGACGAGATCCGGGTGCAGCTCCGCGCGCGAGCCGATGATGAAGAAGGTGGCCTTGAGGTTCTCCCTCTTGAGCAGGTCGAGGATGCGCGGCGTGTAGTCGGGGTCCGGCCCATCGTCGAAGGTGAGCGCGACCCTCTTTCCCCCGAGCGGTGCCCCCTCGCGGAAGAGCGTCACGTAGGTCGGGAAGTCCGTGTAGGTGAAGGCCATCCGCCCGTCCGCCCCCATCTCGACGCGCCGCGTGCCGGGGAAGGTTTCCATGTTGATCCCCACCACCGCGCCGCGCCCCACGCCCGTGATCTCATCCGTCGGCGCGATCCGGCCCAGCGGCGAGAGCTGCTCCGCCGTGGGCGCCGCGGGCAGGAGCAGGGCCGGCCAGACGCCGGGATCCTCGCCGCCGAGCCGGTCGATGCCGAAGCCGCCGAGCGCGCGGCGGCGCACGAGCTGGAGCTGGTTGAAGAACGTCGCCGCGTCGAGGAACCACACCTGGTGCCGCGCGCCCGCGGAATCCAGGAAGGAGAAATGCGAGTTGAACGACGGCGCCTCGGCGCGCCAGCCCTCCTTGCGCAGGTCGTCGAGGCCGGCGTAGTCGGCCCGCGCCATCGCGTCCGCGAAGGAGAGCGCCTGCGCGCGCTCCGCACCCTCCGGCGCGCCCTCCTGCCAGTCAAACCCGCCGGCGCCGAGCACGGCCACCCACTGCGCCGGCTCGCCGTAGCCCAGCACCGTGTCCAGCCAGCCCTCGAACCACTCCGGCGAGGCCAGCGGCCCGGCCGGGTCCGTGGAGCCGTTCTCGCCGTGGAGCACCGCCACGAGGCGGTCCGCCGCCGGCGCCACCCGGTCCAGCGGGAAAAATTGCAGCTCCTCGCCCATCGGCACCTGGACCCAGAGTTCCTTGCCGGCGAAGCGCAGCGCCTGGCCCAGCTCCACGCACAGCGCCGCGAGCGCATCGCCCTTCGCCGGGTCCGTCTGCTCGATGTCCAGGAGCAGCCCCGCCGCCTTCTGCGCCACGAGCCGGCCGACCAGATCCTCGAGGAACTTCTTCCGCTCCTCCTCCGGCCCGGTGATCAGCTGCTCTACCGGCTCGGCGAGGCGGATGCCGTCCTCGGCCAGGTTGGAAAGCTGGCACAGCAGCCCGAGCCCGCGCTGGGCCGCGAAGGCGTCGATGGGCGACGCCTCCGCCTCATGCAGCGCCGGCCGGGCCTCCGCGTCCGCCACGATGGTGAAGCGCTCCACCGCGAGGTGCGTGAGCTGGTCCGCGTGCGCGGCCAGCGAGGAAAGCGCCGCCGTGGTGTCCGCGTAGAAGGCGAGGCGCACCTCCGGCCGGCCGGACGCCGGGTCGGTGAGCGGCGAGCGCCGGAGCAGCCGGCCGGCCGGCTTGGTGGTGCCATCGGCCAGGCGCTTGAACTTCACCCAATCCGGCGGGCGCACGGTGGGAATCTGGCCCGTGATCTCGCTCGGCACCTGCCGGCCGCGGAGCTGGTCCTTCAGTTCCTTCAGCGAGGCCGGGATGCGCAGGAACGGCGTTTCCAGGATCGACTGGAAGAAGAGCGCCCCGCCCAGCAGCAGCGCCGCCACGAGGAAGAGAAACGCCACCCGCACCCGCGGCCAACGCCGCCCGCCGGGGTCGAGAAAGATGAAGCGCCGCACCTCGCTCGGAGGCGGTGCGCCCGGAGGCGAGGACGGCGGAGAATCGGGCACGGACGGAAAACGACGGAAAGGCTCGTCGCCACCGACGCGGCGGGCGAGGAATTATTCAGGCAGCAGACTCGCGAAGTCCGAGATGGGAGGCTTGCTCGATGCACCCCAGGGCGTGACATTTGTTACCCGCGATTAGGATCTAACGCTGGACCGAGCGAAGGGATCGTCACGCGACTTCGACGATGCGGCTTTCTTCTCCCTCGACTTCATCGACGCGATATCCTGGGGAAGCGTCGCGCTTGGCGCCGAACTCCCTGGAGCGCAGCCAGTAGAAGATTACCGGCGTGACCAGGAGGATGTGGACAAGCGAGGAGGCCATCCCGCCGATCACCGGCGCGGCCAGCGGGCGCAGCACCTCGGCGCCGGTGCGGGTGGACCACATCAAGGGCAGCAGGCTCGCCAGGACCGTGGCCACGGTCATCACCTTGGGGCGCAGGCGAAGGAGCGCGCCCTCGCGCACGGCGGCCAGGAGATCGGCGGCGTCGAAGGCGGGGCCGCGCTCGCGGCGCCGCTTCGCCACGGCTTCTTCCAGATAGACCACCATCACCACGCCGGTTTGGATGGCGGTGCCGAAGAGGGCGATGTAGCCGGCCTTCACCGCGGCGCTCAGCGGGATGCCCAGGATGGCCTGGAGGAACACGCCGCCCGTCAGCGCGAAGGGCACGGCCAGCAGGACGTGCGCGGCCTCCCGCGCGGAGCGATACACCATGTAGAGCAGCACGAAGATGATCGCGATCGCCGCTGGCCCGGCGAAGGCCAGCGTGCGCGAGGACGACAGGATGGACTCGTATTCGCCGGAATACTCCACCGTGACGCCGGGCGGCAGCGTGGGGAGGATTTCCCGGGCGATGCGGGCGCGCACTTCCTCGACGAAGCCGGCGAGGTCGCGCCCCTCGGCGTTGGCCTGCACGAAGGCGCGCAGGCGGCCGTTCTCGCTGGCGATCTCGTTCGGGCCGACGACGCGGACCACGTCGGCCACCTGCGCGAGGGGGACGAACCGCGGCGCGGCGCTCCCGGCGGCGGAAACGAGGAGATCGCCGACGCGGGCGAAGTCGTCGCGGTCGCCGCGCTCCAGGCGGACTTGAATCGGAATGCGCTCGCGGCCGCGGATGGCGGTGGAGACAACCGTGCCGCCCAGGCCGGTCTCGACGGCGTCCATCAAATCGCGGCGCGAAAGCCCCCAGCGGGCGAGGTCGCGGTCGCGGGGGCGGATTTCAAGGTAGGGCTTGGCCTGCGCGAGGGAGGGCGACACGCCCGTGGCGCCGGACACAGCGGCGACCACCTTCTGCACGCGAAACGCCTCGCGCTGGAGGACGGCGAGGTCGTCGCCGAGGAGCTTCACGCCGAGCTGGGCGCGGATGCCGGTGGCGACCATGAGGATGCGGTTCTCGATGGGCTGGAGAAATCCCGGCGCGTAGCCGGCGAGGGTGACCTTCCCTTGCAGCTCGGCGAGCAGCGCCGCCTTCGTGAGGCCAGGGCGCCACTCGGAGCGGGGCCGGAGCGTGATCGTGGTCTCGATCATCTCGGTGGGCGCGGGATCGGTGGGCGTGTCGGCGCGGCCGAGCTTGCCCACCACGTCGGAAACCTCCGGCGTGGCGCGAAGGCGCTGGTTTTGCCACGCCATCACGCGGGCGATCTCCGGCAGGCTCGTGCTCGGGGCGAGCACGGGCATGAACAGGAAGCTCCCTTCGTCGAGCGCCGGCATGAATTCCTCGCCGAAGCCGGCGGCCACGCGCTGGACGCGTGGCCAGCCGTCGAGCTTGGCGACGACCGCGCGCGGCAGGCCGAGCCACAGGATCGCCGCCGCCGCGAGCAAGCCCCCGGCGAGCGTGAGCACGAGGGCGCGCGAGCGCAACGCCCAGTCCAGCGCCGGCCGGTAAAGGCGCAGCAGGGCGCGCATCACCACGTTGTCCTTTTCGCGGTGGAAAGGGCCGCGCACGAGGATCGAGCAGAGCACCGGCACGAGCGTGACGGCCAGCAGCGTGCTCACGGCCATGGCAAAAGTCTTGGTGAATGCCAGCGGGTGGAAGAGCTTCCCCTCCCGGCCGCCGAGCGCGAAGATCGGCAGGAACGCAAGCAGGATGATCGCCATCGCGAAGAAGATCGGCCGGCCGACTTGGCGCGACGCGTCTCGGGTGATCCTCAGGTAATCGGCCGGGGAAAGGCGCGCGCCGCCGGCCTCAGCCTCCTCGGCGTGCCGGATCACGTTCTCGGTGAGCACGATGGCGGCGTCCACCAGCACGCCGATGGCAATGGCCAGGCCGCAGAGCGACATGAGGTTCGAGCCGATGTCGCCGAGCCGCATCAGCAGGAAGGCCCCGAGGATCGAGAGCGGTAGCGGCAGCGTGACGATCACCACCGAGCGGAAGTGCCAGAGGAAGACAACGTGCGCGACGGTGACGAGCACGATGGCCTCCAGCAGCGCGAAGCGAAGCGTGCCGACGGTGCGGTCGATCAGGCCGGAGCGGTCATAGAACGCTTCCACCGTCACGCCGGCCGGCAGGGACGGCGCGAGCACGGCAAACTTTTCCTTCACCGCGGCGAGGACGGCGCGGGTGTTTTCGCCGGTGCGCATCACCACGATGCCGCCGACGACCTCGCGGCCGGCGGCGTCCACGAGGGCGCCGCGGCGGAATTCGCCGCCGACCTCCACACGAGCCACCTCACGCAGGTAGATAGGGGTTCCGTTGCGCTCGGCGAGGACGATCTCCTCCAGCTCGCGCGGCGAGGCGAGGAGGCCGTTTCCGCGGACGATGAATTCCTGGCCGTTTTCCTCGATGGCCTTGCCGCCGACGGCGAGGTTGGCGCGCGCCACGGCGTCGAGCACGGCGGCGAGCGGGATCTGGAGCGACTGCATTTTCCGGGACGACACCTCCACCTGCCATTGCCGCGCGAAGCCGCCCACGCCGGCCACCTCGGCCACGCCGGGCACGCTCGCGAGTTGCGGGCGCAGGAACCAATCCTGCAGCGAGCGCAGCGCTCCGAGATCGGTGGCGGCCGACGCGCGCGCCGGATCCACGCGGAGCTGGTATTGAAAGATCCAGCCGAGGCCGGTGGCATCCGGCCCGAGGCGCGGCGTCACGCCGGCGGGCAAGGAGCCGCCCGCGAAGGAGAGGCGCTCAAGGACGCGCTGGCGGGCGGCGGCGGCCGGCACGTCGTCGCGGAAGACGACGGTGACGAGCGAGAAGCCGAACATGGAGTTTGCCCGGACGGCCTTCACCCCGCCGAGGCCCTGGAGCGAGGTGGAGAGCGGGTAGGTCACCTGGTCCTCGACTTCCTGCGGCGAGCGGCCGGCCCAGTCGGCGAAGACGACGACTTGGTTTTCCGAAAGGTCGGGGATGGCATCCACCGGTGTCTCGCGGAGCGCACGAAGGCCGAGCGCGGCGAGCAGCACGGCGAGCGCGCCGACGAGGAGGCGGTTGCGCAGCGACCAGTCGATGATCCACGCGATCATGGCCGCACCTCCCCGCCGCATTCGAGCATCTCGGCGCCGAAGTAGGGGTTGCGCACGTCGCCGGCGGCCTGCACCCACTCGGCGGCGCCGGGCGCGCCGGGGGCCACGCTTTGGGTCATCGGGCAGCGCATCACGCGCAAGGCCGGCAGGCGCGGCACGAACGGCAGCGCCCACCGGGACGCGGCCACGCTCAGCGGGAGGAACGAGGCGCGGGCCGCGCGGAGGTCGGCGGCCTGCGGGTCCGGTCGGGATTCCTTCCCGAGAGTCTCGGGCGAGGCGGGCAACGCGACGGCGGCGGCGCGGAAGGCGGCGAGGTCATCGGCGGCGAGCGCATCGCTGACCTTGGCCAGCGCGGCAAGGAAGATCTCCGCGCCCGGCGGCACCGGCGGAAGCTCGGCGGGCGGCAGGCCCGGCGGAGCGGCGGGATCGTCCTGGCCGGCGAGTTGCGCCTGGCCGTCGAGCAGCACGCCGCCCTGCGTGACGACGCGCTCGCCCTCGGCGAGGCCGGCGAGCACTTCCCAGCGGTCGTCACCGGCGCGACCGAGCCGCACGGCGCGGCGTTCGTAGGCGCCCGCGGCCTTCTCGACGAAGACGCGCGGCGCGCCGCCCGGCCAGATGACCGCGGAGCGCGGCACCGCGAGGACCGGCGCGGCATCCAATTCCACGTCGGCCTCGGCGGAAAGGCGGTGAAGCAGCTCGCGCCGGCGGGCCGCGCCCTCGCCGATGAGTGGGTTCGGAAGAATTGCTCGCACCTTCGCGGAGCGGGCGGCATCGCCGAGGTTGGGGTTGATGAAGTTGACCGTGGCGGAGAGCTCGCGGCCGGGGACGGACGGCGTGCGCACGCGGACGTGCTGGCCGGCGCGGATGTCGGCGAGGTCCTTCTCGTAAACGTCGAAGGTGAACCACATCGCGGAGAAGTCGGCGAGCTCGAAGAGGGGGTCGCCTTCCTTGACGTAGGCGCCCTCATAGACGCTCTGCTTGACCACGGTGCCACCGATGGGCGCGAGAATCGGGACCGTCCAAGACTGCTCTCCTTGGGCCGCGAAGGCGCGCATTTGCTCGTCCGTGAGCCCGAGCTGGCGAAGGCGCGACGCGGCGGCCCGCAGCGCGGCGGGGTCGCGGCCGGGGCCGGTGGAAAGGAGGCGGTATTCGCCGAGGCGGGTGTTGAGGGAAACGGAGGTGATGTCCGCGAGCGGCGCGCTGGCGGGGACCTCGGCGCCCTCGAAGTTGATGTGCAGGCGCTCGATCCGGCCCTCGAAGCGCGCGGCGATGATCCGGTGGCGAGAGTTGTCGTCCTCGATCGTGCCAGCTACGCGGAGCGTCCGGCGCAGCGGCGCGCGGCCGATGGCTTCCGTCTGAACGCCGATCACGGCGGGCGCGCCGGCCGGCAGGAGCACCACGTTAGGCGCGGCGTCGGCGCCGGCCGACGGGGAATCGTTGAAGACCGGCACGAGGTCCATGCCGCAGATGGTGCACTTGCCGGGGCGGTCGGATTTTACCCACGGGTGCATGGGGCTTTGGTAGTAAAGCGGCCGGCGGTCGGCCGTGGCCGGCGGCGCGGGGGACGAGGAGGCGCGGAGAAACCAGCCGCCGGCAAGGCCGGCCGCGAGGGCGAGGAAAAGCGGAATCGAACGGGAAAGGGACATGGCAACGGGCGTGGGGTGGGCGCGACGGGACGCCGCGCGACAACCGCGACGATTCCTCGCCGCGGCAACGAATGACCGCGCCCGCGCCCCATCGGCGCCGAAGCGGTCTCCTTCAGCCCCGCGCCGGCGGCGCGCGCTCCAGCCGAGAGCGGCCCAGGATCAGTTCCGCGAAGCTCCTTGCCCCTTCCGGCGGCCCGACCCCTGCGACCGAGATCGCCGCGGGCGGCTCGCTCCCCATCGCGCGCACCACTTCGCCCAGCCACGCCACCCAGCTCGCCGTCGGGGCCATCGGGACGCCCGCTGACGTTGAGGTCGGGGACGCATCGATCACGCAGCAGGCGCCGGCCGTTCCGGACTCCGGCGCGGGCTGGTCCTCGCAGCAACCCGGGCATCCTTCCGCGGCCACCGGGTGCCGCGGGCAGGGCAGGCCGAGCGCGCATCCCACCGAGGCTCCAAGCCAACTCACCGCCATCGCGAGGACGAGGGCGAGCCGGAGCCAGTGCTGGTGGCGCGAGGCGTTCAAGGCTCCGAAGATCGCTGCCGCCGTCGCCCGCGCACAAGCGGATTTTCCGGCATGGAATTGAATTCAATTCGGCGCGGCCACCCCTCTCGCTGTCGCCGATTTGGCGGGAGTGCACCCTCTCCGCGAAGAAGTTCCCCCGTCGCCGCAGCCGAACGGCGATGAATTGGACGAGATCCTGACCTTCGGCGATCCCCTCACGCGCCGGCGCTTTCTCCACCGCACCGCGCTGACCGCCGCGGCGGTCGTGGCCGTGCCCGCGCTTGCGCGCCATGCCTCGGCCGAGTCGCCGCCACCGGCCGCCGCGCCCGCTTCCCCGGCCCCGCCGGCCGTCGAGACCGGCACGATGGACGTGACGCTTTCCATCAACGGCCGCACCTACCCGTTGAAGATCGAGCCGCGCGTCACGTTGCTCGACGCGCTCCGCGAGCGCCTGCGCCTCACCGGCTCGAAGAAGGGCTGCGACCACGGCCAGTGCGGCGCCTGCACCGTGCTTATCAACGGCCAGCGCGTGAACTCTTGCCTCGCGCTCGCCGCGTGCCACGAGGGCGACGAGATCACCACCATCGAGGGAATCGCCAAGGGCGAGGAGCTGCACCCCGTCCAGGCCGCCTTCATCAAGCACGATGGCTTCCAGTGCGGCTACTGCACGCCCGGCCAGATTTGCTCCGCGGTGGCCTGCATCGCCGAGGGCCACGCCAAGGACGAGGCCGAGCTGCGCGAGTGGATGAGCGGGAACATCTGCCGCTGCGGCGCCTACACCAACATCCGCGCCGCGATCCTCGAGGCCCGCGACCAGAAACCCGCGATCGCCTGAACTTGTCATGAACGCCTTCACCTATTCCCGCGCCGCTGATCCGGCCGGCGCCCTCTCGGAATTGTCCGCCCGGCCCCAGGCCAAGCTGCTCGGCGGCGGCACCAACCTCATCGACCTCATGAAGATGGGCGTCGAGGAGCCGCCGCACCTCGTGGACGTGAACCGCCTCGCCGCGCTCGCCCGCATCGAGGAGGCGCCCGGCGGCAAGGGCGTCACGCTCGGCGCGCTCGCGCGCAATTCCGACGCCGCGCAGCACCCGCTGATCGTCCAGCGGTATCCGGTGCTCGCGCAGGCGATTCTTTCCGGCGCCTCGCCTCAGCTTCGCAACCGCGCCACCACGGCGGGCAATCTCCTCCAGCGCACGCGCTGCCCGTATTTCTACGACCCCGCCTTCCCGTCCTGCAACAAGCGCCGCCCCGGCTCGGGCTGCGGCGCGCTCGACCCCGGCTACAACCGGATGCACGCCATCCTCGGCACGTCGCCCGCGTGCATCGCCACGCACCCTTCCGACATGTGCGTGGCCCTCGCCGCGCTGGAGGCCATCGTCCTGACGCAGGGGCCGACCGAGCAGCGGGCCATTCCCTTCGAGGAGTTTCACCGGCTGCCGGGCGACCAGCCAGAGCTGGACACCATCCTGCGCGCCGACGAGCTCATCACCGCCGTCCAGCTCCCGCCCCAGCCCGCCGGCCGGCGCTCACACTACCTCAAGGTGCGCGACCGCGCCTCGTATGCCTTCGCGCTCGTCTCGGCCGCCGTCGTGATCGACCTCGAAGGCGACGCGATCAAGACCATCCGAATCGCCCTTGGCGGCGTGGCCCACAAGCCCTGGCGCGCGAAGAAGGCCGAGGCTGCGCTGGTGGGAAAGAACCCCCGCGACGAGGCCGCGATCCGCGCCGCCGCCGAGCTGGAGCTGGCCGACGCCAAGCCGCACGAGCACAACAAGTTCAAGGTCGAGCTCGCCAAGCGCGTGATCGTCCGTGCGGTGGGGAATGCCGTCGCGTGAGAAGTGATCCGTGAAAGGTGAGAAGTGGCCCGGCCGCCTCACCTCCTGATCCGCGCATCTCCCACCTCTCACTTTTCACCGATCACGATGCCCGCTCCCCTGCCCCGCGTGGACGGCCGCGAGAAGGTCACCGGCACGGCGCGCTACGCCGCCGAGTGGTTCCCGGACGGGCTCGCGCACGGCTCGCTCATCCAGAGCCCCGTCGCGCGCGGGCGGCTGGTGGAGCTGGATGTCTCGGCCGCGGCGAAGGCGCCGGGCGTCATCGCGGTGCTCACGCGCGAGAACCGCGGGCCGCTGCGCGCCCCGCCGGAGGATTTGCTCTCGCAGGGGCGGCCGGGCGAGTCGCGCGTGCCGCTGGAGGACGACGCGATCCACTGGGCCGGCCAGCACCTCGGCGTCGTGATCGCCGAGACGCCCGAGGCCGCGCGGGCCGCCCTGCGGCTCGTCCGAATCCGCGTGGAGGCGGACGGGCCGGCGCTCACCCGCCTGGAAGAGGACGCCAGCCGAACCACCGTTTTGACGCCCGAGATGTGGGCCGGCCGGGAGAAGCTCCAGGCCCGCCACGGCGACGGCGCGCTCGGCCGCGTCGAGAGCCTCGTCCTTTCCGCGGCCAACTACGTCACGCCGATCGAGCATCACCATCCCATCGAGCCGGCCGCGACGATGGCCGAGTGGCTCGCGCCGGACCGCCTCTTGCTCCACGACGCCACGCGCGGCATCAAGATGCTGCAGAAGGTCGCCAGTCATTGCTTCGAGCTCCCGCTCCCTAACGTGCGCGTGGTCTGCCCCTTCATCGGCGGCGCGTTCGGCTCCAAGGGGTTCTCGTGGAGCCACATCCTCCTTGCCGCCGCCGCGGCGCGCCTCGCCGGGCGGCCCGTGCGCCTCGTGCTCACCCGCGCGCAAATGTCCGACTCCAACGGCCTGCGCGCGCGCACCGTGCAGGCCCTCACGCTCGGGGCCGCGCAAGACGGCCGCCTCGCCTCGCTGCGGCACAACACGCTCACGCACGCCTCGGCGTCCACGGGCTACGCCGAGCCCTGCGGCGTGGTGGCCTCCAAGATCTACGCCTGCCCGGACATCGAGATTTCCCACCGCCTCGCGCGCCTGAACCTTCCCACCCCCGTGCCGATGCGCGCGCCGGGCGAGGCGACGGGCGTGTTCGCGCTGGAGTGCGCGATGGATGAGCTCGCCGAGCAGCTTCGGATGGACCCGCTCGCCCTGCGCGAGAAGAACCATGCCGACGGCGACCCCACCGAGGGTGGCCGCGCCTGGTCCGCCAAGCACCTGCGCGAGTGCTACCGGCGCGGCGCCGAGATCATCGGCTGGTCCAAGCGCCCGCGCGAGGCCGCCGCCACCCGCCTGCCCGACGGCCGCCTCGTCGGCTGGGGCATGGCCACGGCCATCTACCCCGCCGGCCAGTCCCCCGCGGCGGCGACGGCGCGCCTCTTTCCCGACGGCCGCGCCGTGGTCCGATCCGCCACGCACGAGGCCGGCACCGGCACGCTCACCGCGATGACCCAGCTCGCCGCCGAGGCGCTGGGCATCCCGCCGGAACGCATCCGCTTCGAGCTGGGCGACTCCGATTTTCCCGAGGCCCCGGTCAACGGCGGCTCGCGCCTCACCGCGAGCGTCGGCCCCGCGGTGCTTGCCGCCTGCGCGGACCTGCGCGGGCAGGTGATCCGTTTGGCCGTCGGCTCGCGCGCCTCGCCGCTCCACGGCTGGGAAGAGTCGAACCTGGAGATCGCCGACGGCTGGATCGTCGCCCGCGCCAAGCGCGGCGGTCCAACCAAGCTCCGGCTGGAAGAGCTGCTGCACCGCACCGACACCACCGCGCTCGAGGCCACCGGCTCCGCGCAACGCGGCGAGGCGGCGCGCAAGTGGTCCTTCTTCTCCTTCGGCGCGCACTTCTGCGAGGTCCACGTCGATCCCGGCCTGGGCACGGTGTCGGTGGCGCGCTGGGTTTCCGTGCTCGACATCGGCCGCCTGCTGAACGAGCCGCTGGCCCGCTCGCAGGTGATGGGCGCGGTGCTCTTCGGCCTGGGCATGGCGCTGATGGAGGAATCCGTCCCCGACCGCCGCACCGGCCGCTTCGTCAACGCCAGCCTTGCCGACTATCACGTCCCGACCCACGCCGACACGCCGGCGCGCTGGGACATCAAGTTCCTTGGCAAGCCCGATCCGAACATGGGCCCGCCCTTCGCGCGCGGCCTGGGCGAGATCGGCATCGTCGGCGTCCCCGCCGCCATCGCGAACGCCGTCTGGCACGCCACCGGCCGCCGCGTCCGCGAACTCCCCATTACACCCGACAAGCTCCTCATTTAATCGGCCCGCCGGCTTCCCAGACCGCGCGCCTGCCATCCTCCATCTTCCATCCTCTCCCCCATGCCTGCCCCC